>JAYUGC010000092.1:0-12664 GCA_043767805.1 Pseudomonadota bacterium
CATTCTTGCTAGGTCTACGCATGGACGATACGAGCTCGCTGCTTTTTCGTTACCAGGGCACCACGATACCCATCCTGACTACCTCGGCGCCCACCACCAACGTGAACGCGAGCGCCAAGCTCATGGCCGTCGAGTTCGAGTTCAGCTTCAACCTCAACGATCCGTTCGATAACTTTCACGGGTTTCAGTTTTTCGTGCCGATCAACCTGCAGGGCTACATCAATTGGCTTACGGGCACTTCGAGCGTGTACATGAATTTCGGCATTTCAGGCGGAGTGGGAGCGGGGGTCCGATACTATACGGGCGGGCCCGCCATCTTCGATCTGACATTCGTTTATCACTCCGCGATGTCTTTCGGTGACATCGAGCAGGCCGGGACCTCGGACAAAGTAGTCAATGCCGCCGGCAATCCGGTCAAGGGTAGTCCGACCGGGGCCGAGCTCCGCCTAAGTGCGACCATCGTCTTCTGAGAGCGCCACCGGGGTCGGTACCTCCGTAAGAACTCATCTCAAAAGCAGTTCCGTAGCGGTTCGTCGAGCGAAAGGGATCGAGGACGCAGGGAGGGGCGGCCCGGAGGCAGCCCTGAAGGGGCTGTCGAGGACCGACCCGACTGAGGACGAAGAGCCAGGGCCTTCAGACTGTAAGTTTTTAGATGCGCATAAATCTTTTCAGCAATGCCCGGTAGAGCCCCTTTTTGCATCTACGGGTCTCCGGGATTCTTTAGCTCAGGGAGAAGAAACTCGGGTCCGGCCTTATACACTCTTTGCCTATGAGACCACTTTCCCGCTCAACTAACCTTGCAAGGAGCCCCGTCCTTCAGGGAGCGGAGCTCGCCTGCTCCCGCTGCCGACGGGCCAAAAACTCGGGAACCGTTTCCCCCGGAAGTCTCAGGCCTTGCCGCTGGATGTTCGTGAGATGACCATCTACGAACGCTTTCTGCTCAGGCGTCATCGGTATCGTTTGCTCCGTCACCCACTCGGGAAGGACAACCGCGTAGGCGAGCCCTTCATTCTTGTCCGTGGCGGCGAGCACGGAGTCTCCTCCGCGCCCCGACGCGACTCGAGTCAGGAAAGGAAAATGACTTCGGGGGATGTCCTTCATCTTGCCCGTAATCTTTCCTTGATAGCCGTCCCGCTTGAGAATCTCTTTTCCGGCGGCCTGAATGCCGTAATTGCCCTCGCCGCGCTGGATATTCACGATGCGCGGATCGTCTTTACCAAGAATGCGCTCGAGCTCCGCTCTCGCCCGGGGGCCATCGGCGATAATGAGGTCGGGTGAGCTCTTTTGATTGAGCACCGCCGCGATCACTTTATCGCGATAAGTCTGAGTCTGGCTCATCACCTTGGCCCATTCGGTATCGGTCGCGCCGTCCATGCGGAAAGGCACCGTCCGAAGCACCAAGTAATCGTCTTTCACTCCCACGTCGTGCATCAGACCATTGAGGTACTGCCCGCGCGCACCCGACATGGCCATACCGGTGACGAACTCGTCAACGCCAACAGGGTCGGCGAGGATGAGCACCTTGGGATTTTCCAGTCTACCGCGGTAGTGGCCAAAATCCTTAACGTCGGGATGGTTCTTCACGTTGAAGGCAGCGATGCCGTCCTTCTTCCAGGTTTTGCCGGGCTTCGGCGTGAAGATAGCTTTCAGATCGAGATTGTCTTTCATGAGATTCGCCATCTCGACCGAAGGCCCCGGATCGAAATCGTAACGAGACTCTGGACCACGCGCCCGCGTGTTGAACTGCTCCTGAGGATCGATCTCGTCACTCGGCTTGCTGTGCCGGATGGCCTCTAGCGCTTTCATGTCGAACTCGGCCTTGCCCTTAATGCCATCGATGATGGCATAAGGCTTTCCAGACATTCGTATCGCATTCGACTCACCTTGCATGCGAGTGCCGGGAGTGCCGAAATGATAGTAAGCGGTGGAGAGGTCCGTTCTCCCGTACTCGAAGGGGTCTCCCGCCTCGAAATGATTCTTCTGACCGGGATCGGCTTCGATATGCCACCCATCGGCGACATACTTTTGCAAAGGACTCAGCTGTTTCTGGACCACTTTCCCCGGATCCTTGCCTTCCCTTTTCATGAAGCCCAGGGCAGTGGGATGAGGAAAGGCGGGAACCAGAAGATGGTTTTCTATTTTGGTGCCGTCCGAAAGGGTGACCCCTTTTAACGAGACGGTCTTTTCCCCGTTGACCTTCATCTCAGTCAGTTTATGCCCGCCGAGCTGCGCCGGATGGAGGATGCCGTTGCCGTAAGGTCCGCCTTTTGAAAAAACCATGCGGCTATAAAACCAATCCACATTTTTGTCGAGCGCTTCAGTCGCGGCCAGGCGATCCGGGTCGAGTTTGTAATTGAGCTTACGGCCCAAGAACTCGCTGTATAGGTCCTGTCCTTCGGACCCGAGAAGCACGCCGAAAGTGTTGTTGCCACCGGCGCTGACTTCTTTCATCTCGGGAACCTGGATGAACTTCATCTCGCGCTCGGATATCTTCGTCGGCACCTTCACTCCGACACTTTTCAGAAACGTCGCCGTCGCATCCTGCGCGGCGCCGCCAAAATCCACGAGCATCCGCATCTCGGGATGCTGCTTGATCATGATCTCGTAAAATCCTTTGTTCCATGCCGCATGGGGACCTTCATGGGTCATCGTCCAGAGATGATTGTCGACGATGGTCGTGCGACGAATCTCGCGCTTGCCATCTTTCTCATAAATGTAAGGAGCGTCTCGAACGCCGTACTGACCGAAGATCGTATAGGGAAAGGCATTAAAGAAGCCGGCGCTCTCGTGCATCCCCAAGTAATTAACGATTTTCTGCGCGTCTCCGCCGAAGGCGGCCGTCGCCGTATGAAAGGACGACTCGGCTTTGTGAACGCCGTCCTGGCCCATGAAGAGCCCTTGTTGGCGGCCATCTGAGAGCCGGTAAAAAAGCGGACCAAAAGCCGCGCGAAATTTTTGCAGGCCCAGCATGAGCGGAGACATCGTGGGCAAAGGAGGCAACGAGGCAATGTGGTCGATGAAATCGCGGCCGTTCTTGGTCTTCGGATCGGGACCATGATCGAACGGCTGCCTGAGTGCCGCGTAGTCACAGCCAAGGGAGACTCGGCTTAGGAAAAAAACGAATGTGAAAGCGCGAAACTTCCAGCCCACCCCGACCCCCTAATGCGAAGCCTAAGTTTACGCGAAGCACTATTGGTGAGAAGATGAATTCCCGAGGCGAACGCGTGGTCCCGCAGAATACAGATCCGCCGGGTTTACCGAGTAAAGAAACCTCCCTCACGGCGGGTTCGAAGGGGCCACTAGGGCGCTGTAGTAGCCTAGCCAAATGAGAGCTATCTTTCTGATCCTGGCCTTAAGCGGCCACGCCGAAAATTCAGCCATCGAACGCGCCAAGCGGCCAGCGTGGCGCGCGGAGCGCAGCGCCCAAATTCAAAAACTCGCACCGCAATTAGAGGCCTTAAACCATTGTGAAGCTGACGCCGATTGCGTGAACCTGAAAATGAACGACCTATGGTGCCCGGATTCTGCGGCCGGCGGCATTCTGGTTCACCGCAAGGAACAAAAGAAGAAGAGCATTCGGATTCAGAAACTTTCAAAATTATCGATTACGGGTGCTTGCTCACTGCGGGTGGGATGGGATATTCGGAATCCGAAATTAATCAACCAGGGACCGTTCCCCCGTTGGTGGAGTAGAGCCCAAGCTCGGTCGCGACTCTCTTCACATTGGATCTACTAACTGAAATGGTTTGAAAATTTGGAGCGGGTGACGCCATAGTGGGCGAACCAATGGTCGTGGCGCGCGAGCACCCGGCTCAGTGGGTTAAGGCTACGGTTGACCGGGACGAGCTGGCAAGACTTCGTCTGGTCGAGAAGTGGCCTCTGAAACGTCTCTAGGCTCACTTCCGATGCGGGAGATCAAAGATTAGTAAGAAAGTTCAGCTTCATAGAAACGGTGGATAGGAGATTCAAAGCGGTGATTCCTGCGCCGGTGAGGCGACAGAGTCGACGTTATGTGACCCTTCAGAGACCGTTCCCTTGCGAAAAGGGCGCGCGGATGGAGCCGGGGGTGGCGGGGATCACTCTACGGGTGAGGTTCTTCACGCCTTTTTCGACGAGCGCGGCGATGCAATTTTCGGGAATACCGCAAAGGCCGAAACCCCCGATTGTCAGCGTGGCGCCATCGAAAACATCCGCGACCGCTTCGGCCGCATCCTTTACGAGCTTATTCATGTATATTTTTTCACCCCGGCAACACTCCCACGTAGGTCATAAGGGTCGCATGAGTATCCCACCTTTAGAGGGCAGAAAAGTGGGCGCGAGCCGCGCAATCAGTAGTCGCTGGAGTAGAGTTTTCCAAACTTGTTGAGATGGCTCTTGCTGATGGGCACCGTCTGAACGGAGAAGTCCTCCTGGGTCAGGGAGGACGCGGTGATGGTAACGTCCCTCGACAGGGGTTCGGACCCCTCCGCCCAAACCCGTAGAGTGTGCTTTCCCGGGGGGATGTCTTTCAGAGTGAAACTTCCGTCCCGGCTCGGGACCGTGAAGCGGCGGTTTTTCAAAACGAGAATGGAGCCGATCATCTCGGGGTGGATGTTGCAAAAGAGCCGGATGAGCCCGGGGGTTTTGAAAGTGAACGTTTTCTCCTCGGGCCCGCGAAACGCGCCCAGGTCGAAGGGCTGTGGCTTGGAGAGAGACCAGACGTTGTGATGAATGGAATCCTGATTGCGGAAAGTCACCGTTTCGCCGGCGGTGAGCGTCAGGACGCGGGGCTGGAAACGTTTGTCCTTTTGATCCAGATAGACGATTCGTTTCTTGGGCGGAGGCCCCTCGTCGAAACCCGTGACGTAGACGACGGAGTTTTCATGGGAGGCGCAGGGTTTCCACTGATGTTCGTTCTGGGCCTTTTCGTTGAGCGTTACCTTGCCGCGGATCGTTCCACCCTGTGCGGTGATTGCAATCAGGAGGGAAACAAGGGAAAGTAACTTCACACTCATTCGGGTTTACCAAGGCAAATGCAGCGCGGTTGATGAAACATGGCGCCCGTTTTCTCAAAGTTTCAAAACAAACTACTCGCGGCTTTCGCCCTTCTGGTCGCTCTGATTATCCTGCCGGTACTTCTGTTTGTAAATGCGGCTATAGACCGGGCCAGTGAATCGCGCATTGAGGAGAGTCTGCGCACGGCCCAGGAGGTGTTTGCCAGCTTCCTGGACACCCGGCGGAAAGCCTACTCCGACAGTGCCGACATCCTCATCAATTCCCAGCCCTCTTTGAGGGCGCTGCTCGGCAGCTCCAACGACGATGAGGAAAACCTGTTCGGCTCGGAAAATGAAGAGTCCGGTACCTCCGCGGGCCGCCAGGAGACGCACGATGCGCTATTTTCAACGGTGGAGGGCCTGGGGATATTTCGTAATGCCGGCCTCTTTTTGATGACCGACGCCCGGGGTGTGTTGCTCTTTTCCAAAGCGGATCCGAAGGCCTTCGGGGTTAGTCTGGCCTCCCTGCCCATTGTGCGCCAGGGCCTGGAGGGAAAAGAGGGCCACACGCTCTGGGGCTCCGAGGATCCCGCCATTCGGCCCCAAGTGGCCCTTCCCAAAGCGAACTCCCCGACCATTTACGAAGTGTTCTTCAAGCCGATTGCCTTTGGGGGACAGGTAAAGGGACTGCTCGCCATCGGTTTTCCCATTACTCTTTCCGAAATCGAACGCATTCGGGATATCACCCGTTCGGAAATTGCTTTTTTGTCCAAAGGCACCATCTACGGTAACTCCAGTGCGGTGCCGCTTCCCCTCGGCGGCCTGTCGGTCTTGAATCTGGTGCGGTTCGACCACGCCAGTGAAGCCTTCATCGGACTTCGTTCGGTTCTCAACGACAGCCTGGGTGAGCCGGCCGGGGCCTCGCTCATTTACCGTTCGAAGACCCGGGAGGCCGCTCTCTTCCGTCGGCTCAAGGTGGTTCTGAATCTCATTGCGGCCCTGGCAATGCTGGGCGCCGTGCTCATTGCGCTTCCGCTGAGCCGCGGCGTTACGCGTTCGATCCGCGACCTGATCCGAGGCGCAAAAGCGGTGCGGGCCGGGGACCTGACAACCACGGTCACCGTGGCGTCAGCGGACGAATTTGCGCTTCTGGCCGACTCCTTCAACGAAATGACCCGGGGCCTTCGGGAAAAGGAACAGATTAAATCCACTTTCCGGCGCTACGTGAGTCCGAACGTGCTCAACGCGCTTTTGGCCGATGGCGCCGTGCCCAAATTGGGAGGGGACAGCCGCCGACTGACGATCTACTTTGCCGATATCGCCGGGTTCACCCGGATATCGGAGAGGCTTAAGCCCGAGGAGACCATCGAATTTTTGAATGACTATCTGTCGCGGGCTACACAGTGCATCGAGTCGGCCGGCGGAATCGTCGATAAATACATCGGCGACGCGGTCATGGCGTACTGGCTGGCCACGGGGGATTCGCCCATGGACCGCGAGCAGGCCTGCCGCGCCGCTGGCAATCATTCGGCCACACTCCTGGCTTTGAAGGAAAAGTGGGGAGGCCGCATCGGGCCCGAAGGGGTAGGGGTCCGCGTCGGGATTCATTCGGGGCAGGCGATCATGGGCAACATCGGCTGCGATTCGCGCATGGACTACACTTTGGTCGGAGACGACGTAAACACGGCGGCACGGCTCGAAAGTTTGAATAAAAGTTACGGCACCTCCATCCTGGTGACCGAGAGCGTGACGGCGGGGCTTCAGGCCAAGTTCCTCTTTCGCGAAGTGGACCAGGTTCGCCTGCAGGGAAAGGCCCACGTGGTTCGCGTTTTCGAGCTCATGAGCGAAAGAGAGGCCGCCACCACCGGGCAGATGGCGCGGGCCGAGCGGTTTTCCGGGGGTCTGGGGCTTTACCGGCAGCGGGAATTCGAAAAAGCGCGCCGTTGCTTCGGGGATCTCGGCCGGGACTTTCCCGAGGACCGGGCGGCGCTCATTTTTGCCGACCGCTGCGCGCTCTACGCCACCGCCTCGCCGCCCGCCAAGTGGGACGGAGTCTTTCAGATGCAGACGAAATAACCATTGAGCCTTCTCCACGGCGTAAACTAGAATTCTCTCCGTGCAACGACAATTATTACGCGCAGCGGTATTTCTTCTTTTTTTTACCGCCCTCGGCCCGGGGGCAATGGCCGGCGAAGACGATCTGTTCGGGGCCGGTCCCTCCGCGCTTGCGCTAAAAGACGACTGGAATCGAGCCGGCCTTCGGATCGTTCCCTCCGGAACGCTCGATTTGCGTTTCGTTCACGCCGGTACGGCCATCGGTTGGGAATATGGGGGACCGGGGCTTTCGCGCTATGGTTCCACCCCGCCGGGGGCGCCGGGCACGAGGGAATCCGGCGTCCGGGGTGTCACTTTCCGGATGCCCCAGATCGGCCTGGATCTCGATTTTCTTTTGCAGGACACTCCTTTGCTCCACCTGCAGCTGGGCTATGACGATCACCCGGAGCTGACGGGGCGAGTGGGCTCCATCGGAGTCGTGAAGGCTTTCGCCCACCTTCCCACCCTCGGACCCATTGCGCTCAGAGCGGGGGTGATGATTCCACCGGTCTCTCTCGAACACCCGGGCCCCGCCTGGAGCACGCGCTATACGCTGACTCCCTCGGCCATCAATACCTGGGTCGGCGAGGAACTTCGAGTGGTCGGACTGGAGGGCTCGGGGGCAATGGCGTTTGGTAAGGGGATGCGCGGACGGGTGGTGGTGGGCCTCTTCTCGCACAACGATACGGCAGGCGCCATTCTGTCGTGGCGGGGCTGGGGGTTTCACGATTATCAGGTCAAGCTGGGGGATCGTCTCCGAACCTCGGGGGACACCGATAGCGCGGTATTATCGCCGACCGTCAGCACGGCTCCCTTCGAGGAATTGGATGGCAGGCCCGGCGCCTATGCCAAATTGGGTGTCGACGTGGGCGACAGCCTGAAACTCGAGGTATTTGTCTCTCACAATTTCGCAAACCCCCGTGCATTTGAACACGTTACGTTTGGGAAAGCTTACGGCTGGCGGACCACTTTCGTAAACGCGGCTGCCCAGTACCGCCCTCTTTTGGGGCTCACGTTCCTGGCTCAGGCGCTTTACGGAACGACCCTCATGGGCGCTTCCGCCGTCGACAACTCCTTTGCTTCCGCCTTTCTCCTCGCCTCCTACCAGTGGGGCCGCCACCGGTTGAGCTTTCGCTACGACTGGTTTCAGGTGCTGGATCGGGACGCCAACGCCGGTGATCTTAATGACCAGCGAGGCAACGCCCAGGTGGTGGCCTACTTTTTCTCCCTCGACGAAAACCACACGCTGGGAGTGGAGTACCTCAGACCCGTGGCCACCCGGGTCGGCAATACCGGATTGGCCCGGGTGGACGCTTTTGACGATCTCGTTCAAGGGGCCTACCGGCTGAGTTTTTGAGGGTGAAGGCGATGGCACTGAAAGAGACGGATCTGGAGATAGTCCACCTGAAGGGCAGCGGGCCCGGTGGACAGAACCGCAACAAGCGCCAGACCGGCATTCGCATTACCCACCTGTTATCCCACTCGTAGTTTTATCGTCGAGACCCGAATTAATGTCATGGATCTTTCGGAAACCTATCGCTCCATCGCCAAGAAACACTTCCCCGAAGCCATGATCGTAGCCGATAGGTTCCACGTCATTCGGCTCGTAAACCACAGTTTTCTAAAAACCTGGCAACAACTCGACCCCAACGGTCGCAAAAATCGTGGGCTACTAAGCTTGATGCGACGGCACGAAAAGAATCTCGATCCCGACCAAAAGCTCCGCCTAAAGCAGTATCTAAGCCATTGCCCCGCTCTCGAACGGGTCTATGAATTCAAACAAAAACTTTGCATGCTGCTGCTGACCAGACAGCGCCAAAAGACCGCTTTGAGGCCAGCAATCTACCAGTTGGTCGAAATGATCGAACAGCTCAAGCTGACCGCTTTCGAACCCCTTAGAACCCTGGGTCTGACTCTGGAAAGGTGGCAGGAAGAAATAGGCCGGATGCTCCGCTTCTCCAAAAGCAACGGCATCACAGAGGGATTCCACAACAAAATGGAAATGATCTCCCGAAGAGCATTCGGATTCAGAAACTTTCAAAACTATCGATTACGGGTGCTTGCTCACTGCGGGTGGGATGGGATATTCGGAATCCGAAATTAACCAACCAGGGACCGTTCCCCCGTTGGTGGAGTAGAGCCAAGAATGGTCGGGCTGGTCAGATTTGAACTGACGACCTCTTCGTCCCGAACGAAGCGCGCTAGCCAACTGCGCTACAGCCCGTCTTGGCAAACCAGAAGCTTGGGATCCGCGGCCCGAGAAAAACTCAGTTCCGCTTCGGCTTTGAGTGACCTCAAAGTCGCTTCCAAACCTCGTCGTATCGACTCGAACGCTTCGGGCGTTACGTCTTTCGGAACCGTTACCGGAACTCCATAGACAATCACGCACTTAGCGAACGGATTCGGAAGGTAACACCGATTCCAAGCCCTTTTAAAGACAAATCTGCGGCTCGCTGCCGCACCGCCCGGAATAATCGGCAATCCGGTTTCCTGGGCGAGTTTCAAAATCCCTGGCTTCACCTCATAGATGGGACCGCGCGGTCCATCCACCGCGAGTGAGGCTTCGCGTCCGCTCCCGGAAACCGCGTCTATCAACCCTTTCAGGCCAGCGGCGCCTCCTTTGCTCGAGGATCCACGCACCACGAAAAAGCCCAAGGCCTCGAGGAGCCGCTTCATCAACTCGCCGTCCCGGCTTCGGCTAGCCATCACCGCCATGTCGCCATCGCGGTAAGCGCCGAGGAGAAGTAGTTCGTCCCCATGCCAATGCGCGTAAAGAGACGGACGAAGGGCGGGGCGGCGCACATGCGCGTAGCGGTACGTGAGGCTAAGGAGCCGATAGGCCCAATGCAGCACAAAAACGGACAGGGTCTCTTTGATTCGCCGAAAAAATTCCACCAATTAGCCTCAAAGGAGGCCCTCATTAAGCCGATAGGTAATCGATCATGCAACCCAAAAAGGCTCAGTCCCAGCTTGTGGAAAATCAGGGTCTTCCGAAGGATCCTTTCCTCGCCGAGCGCGATCTTCGCGACTTTTGTTTTCAGGCGGGACAGGAGCTCGGACAATTACTCGGGGCCATCCTCGGGGAATTGAACTACGCGCTCTCGACGGCAAATCCGTCGGTGCGAGATAGGTCCATGGCCATCGCCCTCTCCGCCGCGGAAAAGGCGCTGCATCTCTCGGCCAACCTTCGTTACTACAGCGGCCCTGGCGGAATGGACGCCCGGCCGACCGATCTCGCGCAGCTGCTGCTCGACACGGTGGAATTACTCGAAGGCGAGCTCCAGCAACGAGGCCTCCGGCTCACGGCACTCACCGAAACACCGGCAACCGCCGCTCTCGACGCCGCGACCCTTAGGCATCTTTTGACCAATTTGATTTTGAAAATGGCCGAATCTCTCGTCGGTGGCGGCGAGATCTCCATGACGCTCCGTCGTACGGACGCGGTTTACGAACTTTCCCTCATCGGCCGTCCCATCGGCGTTATGTCCCAGCCGCCCATGGCGTTAAACGGCCGTGGTCCCGGACCTGCCTCGCCTTACACCATCGCGCGCAGTCTCCTCGAAGCGCAGGGCGGAACGCTCAACACGTCGCATACGCCCGAAGGGTATCCGCAAGTCGTGCTCGCGTTGCCATACGATCCGAAGCTGAAAACGCCCGAGAATTTCGAAAACCGCCGGCAGAACCGTCGCGTGCGCGTTCAGTTCACGGGCGAAGTCATTTTCCCCGGTCACCCGCCGCTCGCCATGGAAGTCTGCATCTTGAGCGAAAAAGGCGCGTACCTCGTCTTCCCCAAATCCGCCGAGTTCCGCCCCATCAAGCCGAACACCAAGGGATCGTTGAAGATTTTCTATTTCGACGGACAGGCGGTGGAGATCGAGGAGTTCCGCATCGCGAGCCTCGACCCCAAAGGCCCGACGGCCGGCGTAGGCGTGGAATTCTTGCGCATCGATACCCGGGCCAGAAGCGTGCTCTCTGCCTTGGTCAAGAGCCACACGGGCTGATCTCCGGCATTCACGAAATTGTCCTTTACGCCCACGACACCCGTCGGGCTACACTGATAAATAGCCATGAAGATCTGTTTCGTAGTCCGGTCGGCCTACTACCAGCGCCCCGCCTACACGACGTCGCACCTCGCTTTCGAGGCGTGGCGGCGCGGCCATACGGTCGTATTCGCGAACATCAATAGCCTCACGTACCGCGATCCCGGAAAAATCACCGCCATGGTCACGGCCGCGGGCCCCGGCCATTTTAAGGACACCACGACTTATCTCGAAGCGTTGCAGGCGGAGGAAAATCGCCGCTTCGAAGTGAACCTCACGGATTTCGACGTCGTCTTTTTGCGCTATAACCCGCATGGCGATACAGAAATCGACGCGACGAAGACGAACCCCGGCCTGGAGTTCGGGCGTCTCCTGAAACTCCACGGCGTTATGGTCTTAAACGATCCAGGCGGCCTCGCCAAAGCGTCGAGCAAAATGTACCTCTCCTCGTTCCCCGAGGAAATCCGCGCGCAGACGCTCATCACCCGAAGCGCGGTGAAGATCAAAGATTTCGTGAAGCGACTGCGTAAGCCCGTCATCTTAAAGCCGCTTACCGGCTTCGGCGGGCAGGACGTGTTCTTCATCAAGGATTGGCGCGACATCAACATCAATCAGATCATCGCGACGGTCAGTAAGAACGGTTACGTCATCGCCCAGGAATTTTTGCCCGCCGTAAAGCAAGGCGACAAACGCCTGCTCCTTTTGAACGGCGAGCCCATTTTCGTCGGTAAACAAGTGGCGATGTACCGGCGCATGTCGCCCAAAGGCGAAATCCGCAGCAACATGCACATCGGCGGCGTCCGCCGCACGGCGAAGTTCTCGCGGGTCGAAGCGCGCATCGCGGAAGTCGTGCAGCCGAAGCTCATCGCAGACGGCCTGTATTTCGTCGGCGTCGACATCGTCGGCGACAAAGTTCTCGAGATAAACTCTTTCTGCCCCGGCGGCATCCACAACATCAACGAGCTATACGGAATCAACGTGGGGGAAGCGGTCATCCGCGATCTGGAAAAACGAGTCCAAGTGCGAGGCCCCATCCTCGGCACCACCCCTCCGATCCGTTCGGTAATCTAAAAACTCATGGCAAAAGACATCCTGTTTCTTTGCGGCGGGCGGTCCGACGAGCACGAGATTTCTCTCATTTCCGCGAAATGCGCGCTCGATGCGCTCGATAGAAATCTCTTCCGGCCGATAGTCGTCGGAATCTCGAAAAAGGGCGGCGTCTGGCATCTGTGCGATGAGAAGACCTTCTTCCAAGGTGAGTTTCGCGCCGACAAAATCCGGTTGAACGAAGACACTCCGCAAGTTTCCTTGGCCCCCTACTCTTCCAAAGATGGAAAGGGCCAGCTCTTTTGCAACGGCAAGACGATTACCTTCGACGGCGTTTTCCCGATTCTCCACGGCCAATTCGGCGAGGACGGCACGCTTCAAGGCATGCTCGATCTCGTCGGCGTTCCCTACGTGGGATCCAACTGCGGCGCTTCCTGGATCTGCATGGATAAAGTGCTCACCAAGAACCTGTGCGCGAATGCCGGTATCCCCGTCTCGGATTACGTTTGG
>JAYUGC010000093.1:0-4710 GCA_043767805.1 Pseudomonadota bacterium
TACGAGGTAGGCCATTTTGATCTTCTCCTGACGCACTCCTCTTTGACGCTGGGCCATCGCTAGCGAGGACTTCGGGAGGGGGAGATCTAATAGATTTCCTCGTACCAGCATCTAGCAACCAGTGACCGGCCGATCGAACGCGCGCTAGCCGCAGCTTCCCCTAGTTAAGGGCTGGACCTAGTCATACCGATAAGTCAGATAAGATGAAACCCTTCCTCGCCCTCTCGATCGCCCTGTGTGTCATTGGCTCCCGCGCTTTTGCCGGCGACCCGCCGAAGCCGCCGGATTGCTTGCCTCCCCTCAAAGGGCCCATGTGGCTTCAGGATTTCACCGACAGCCAAAAAACCGATCTCAAAGTGAAGTGGGAACCGTCGGAAAAAGACAACACCATCCGCTACAGCGTGGAAGGCAAATATCCCGAGCCCCTCGACACGAGCCGCGCTTACACCAAATACCGGCATCTGAGCGAGATCGAATCCGTCGAGATCTGGACCTGCAACAAGGACCACGTGCCCGAGTTCAAGTCCATCGACGGCGAAGTCGAATCCAACCTCGAGTCGCACTCGGAGAGCATCGACACCAAGGAAGTGTACGAGCAGCAAAATAAGTTCGTCATCAAAGGGCCCGAGGACTACCGCCACGTGAAGCATAAGTCGGAGCGCGAGATCGAAGTGCGCTCGGAAACGCTCTCCAAAGACTCGAACGAACGGACGAACTGGACTCAAAGCTGGGAAACCGGCACTCCGGTCGTCTCCGGCAAGACGAAAGAAAAGGTCACCGAAAAATATTACATCCCGGGCGGCGGACGCCAGCTCGCGAGCCCGATTCTCGTTCCCGGCTTCGAGCCCTCGCCGCTCAAACCCGAAGTGCATCTCGTGGTGGAAAAAGAAACCAAAGGCGTCTTCAACGGCCCTCTCGATCCCATCTCGATGGAGAGCAAGCAGACCGTGAAACAAATCCGCGAGGACAAAACGGTCGAGACCAAGGAAATTCAAACGCATCAGGACAGCGAGTTCGTCTACAACGGCAAGGCGAAGAAATACGATTTCGTGAAAATGAACGAGCTTTACGAGGAAAAAGTCGTCAACCCGGAAGCGGGCTTCAAGAACAAGTACGCCCGCCTCGACACCTGGACGACCCCCGAGCCGAATCCGACGAAATCGTCTTTCTGGAAAGAGACCTACCGCCGCTCCAAGTTCGGCGGCTCCGCTGAGCTCACCCTCACCTCCAAAGGCCATGGCTTCATGCCGAAGCTTTTCACCTTCGAGAACAAGGAAGGCAGCTATAGCCGCATCACCGACTACAGCTCCGCGGGCAAAATAGTGCGCTTCCAGGTCCTCTTTTTCCCCGAAGGCGCCAAGCAAAACAAGACGCTGATGGATCTGCATTTCGGAGAAGGTGGCGAGCTCAAGGAGTTCGTCGTCCTCGATTCCGCCATTAACGCCTACCAGAACGTCTTGCAGAATCCGGCAGCGCTTTATGCGCTTCAAACCCGGGTGAACGAGCTGAAGGAGATGGAGAAGTTCGCCACTCTGAAGGGCCTTCCGGAGCGCACCATCCGCGAAGCCGATTACCCGTTCATCTATCAGCCGGCCACGGGCAAATAAGTCGATTATTGGGCCCAGTGGCAATACACTAGTAGGACAACTTCGGAAGGGGTCCTCAAGTGCGTGCCGCCATTTTCATCGACGCTGGTTACTTTCTCAATCGGCTGAAGGACGATCGCATCTCCGCGGACGACGTCGACTACAACCGGCTGACCGACCATCTTCTCGCGCCGCTTCGGCGCGATCTTCCGATGGATCTCGTGCGCTGCTACTTTTACGACTGCCCGCCCTGGATGCCCGACGAGCCGAATGAATCGGCCACTCGCCGCATGGAAGCCCACCGGGCATTCATTGAGACCATCGAGCGCACCGATCGCTGGCAGGTGAAGTTCGGCAAGCTCGAACGGCGCTGGGACGGCAATCAAGAGTACTTCGAGCAAAAGCGCGTGGACGTCATGCTTTCCGTCGATATCGTCCGCCATTCGGCGGCGGGTCACATCCAGCACGCCATCCTGCTTGCCGGCGACAGCGATTTCATTCCGGCGGTCGCCGCGGCGAAAGAGTCGGGCGTCACGGTCTCTCTTTGGGGAGGCGCTCCGAAGACGATCCACCGCGATTTAGGCTTTATCGCCGACGAAGTGCACTACTTTGATTGGCGTCAGTTCACCAAGCGCGGACCGGCTCCCGCGCCCTCCCCCTCGAACGGTCCGAGACCGCGAGCCGCCGCCCCTCGCGCCGCTCCTCCGGCCGGGCGCGGCAGAGGCCCTCGCCGCCCGAGCCCCGGGAACCGCGTTCCGGACGCGCCGGCGCCGGCGCGCACGCCCAGCCGTCCGCCGCCGAAAAACCGAGGCTAGGCGCGGCATAGTCTTGTCCAGGAGGACACCGATCCCTTGTATTTTTTTCCCAAGTCCCCGCGCTTCGCGCGGAGGATCCCTGGCCCTACGTTTGCAATAAGTCCATAAAGGCAGGGGACAGGCGCGCGGGGACGGCGGAATGGTACGTGTGAAGGGCGAACGAGAGCATTACTTCTTCATCGATTCCTTGCGCTCGGTTGCGTGCTTCCTGGTGGTTTTTCACCATTGCCTTGGCTATTTCCCCACGGCGAGCTTCGCCGGCTATTACCTTACTTACCTCAAACCCTTCTTTCCGACCGTGACCCTGTACCTTTTGGTCTCGGGATTCGTGCACGCTTCCGTCATCGAACGTAAGGCTCAGTCTTACGGCAGTTACGTGTGGGATAAGTTCAACCGCATCATGGTGCCTTACTTCTCCATCAGCCTCATTACCCTCGTCATCCGCCTCGTGGCGGAACGGAGCCACGTGATCGCGCTGGACGAGATTCAGTACACGCCTTTCGTTTGGGGACACGCTGGCCTCCGCATTCTATTTTCGGGAGTCGAAGGGCATTACTACTTCCTGGAGCTTCTCTTCCTCTACCTTCTCGTTTTCCCCTTCCTCGTGCGGCGTCTGGGAAAGCCTCGCGAAGCGCTGGCTGTGCTGGCTTTGGTTTTGGCGGTCGATCCGTTTCTGGCGAGCCTTTATGGACGCAGTCAAAGCCCTATTTGGTCTCCCGTCGCGCTTTTAGGCGCCACACTTTCGGGCTTTAAGTTCTTTCTCTTCGGCTTCGTCTTGAATCGGTTCTACGCGACGTCCATAGATCTCATCGAGAAACGGGGAGCGGCTCTCGGCGTCGTCTGTCTCGCCAGCTTCGCTTATCTGCACTGGACCGTACCCTCTTGGAATGAGTACTGGGTGTTTCTCGAGCTCTTTGCTTATTTCTGTCTCGCGCGGGTCTTCTTCAGTAAGCCCATTGAAATCGTCGCTCAAATCTCGACGCTTTCGTTCGGCATCTACCTGCTGCACCAGCCTTACTTCATCAAGCTCTCGCGTCTATGGCTCGCGCCTTTCGCCGGACATCCCGACATTCAGCTTTTTTCCACGTGGGGCCTCACGGTCCTGCTGACCACGCTCGCCACCAAGGCGCTGGACTCCTCGCCGTTCTTCGCGCGCTGGATTCTCGGGAAGCCTCATCGGGAATCCGAACGAGCCCGGACGCGAGAAGGCGCTCCTACTCTCGGCGAACGCGAGTCACTCCGGATCGCGGGCCCGGTTCAGTGACCGGTGCATTGGCTTTGTAGGTCGTTCGCACTCGTCGGCGCCGGTGTGGCCGGCGGTGGCAACGGAGGCGAGTTAGAGCCGGCCGGGACGATCTTCACATCCGCGCAGGAGTAATAGAAAGTCGGGTTCGCCGGGTTTTCTTCCATGCGCTGAATGAGCTGGAGCACACAGTCCGCGCAGGGAACGACACCCTTCGCGCCATCCATCGGGACACTGACTGTTTTCATTCCCTTATTGATGTCGTCCGTGACCGTAACCAGCCCCGCCATCTGGTTTCCATTCTTATCCAGCAGGTTATAGATGAACTTTCCCGGATGCTGGATGGTCTCCTCGAGCGTCATGTCGTAGGTCTTGCCCACTTCCAGGACTTGATACTTGGTGGGGTCAGTTCCGGCCGCAACTCCTCCGCAAGGAGCCGACTTAAGGCCCGCATTGTTATTACGAGGAACGGGAGAAATTTGGCGAGAATGGCCGACGGCTTGGGATTGCCACAGACAGAACAGGCCCATCAGCGTTAAGGCATATCGCTTCAGTAAAGTCTTCATTCATTGGCTCCCGATAAGCATTTGACTGAGATTTCAGTCAGCGAGTCTGCGAGAAGCGCGTTGGCCTCCGCGCCTGTTTTATCGACTCGCAAGCTGGAGAGAGGAAAGTAGCAGGCGACTTCAGTCCGATCGTACTCGGAACGATCGGTCGCCTCCTTTATAGCGGAGAAAGTGTTGTAACGAAGCGTGTGGGTCGTAGCGGAAAGCTCTCCTAGAGAATAGGGCACGTTGGGAGCAATGCCCACGCTGTCGGATCCCACCGGAGAGAAAACCCTGATATCGCAAATGGCGTCCGCACGGCAGTCCCTTTCAGAAGGAGACACGGCGATAACCGGCGCAACGAGGCGTCTGCCGCAAAGGGTGCTAGCAAGGTCCTTCAGTCCGCAACCGGATAACACCGAAACCAGTAAGAGAGAGTGAAACCAACGCATGCATCTCCGAGAGAATGGGGAAGACTCTAGTTTCAATTGCAATAAATGGTCCCCCTTTGGACAGCCTCG
>JAYUGC010000094.1:0-4707 GCA_043767805.1 Pseudomonadota bacterium
CAGCCCTATACACCTGTCAAACTTATGGGCACTTCTTTCTCTCAAAGAGTAGGGTCGAGAAAAATACCTAGCGCTTCAAGGGAGCTATGCCCCCCTCCAGATTATCGACGGCCTCTGCTCACGGATCAGAGGAGCGTCCTATTTCTGCTTGAACCGATCTAGCTCTCGAGCGATCGAGCTCGCTCAAGGATAGCACTCCGAAAACCCTGCAAGGGTCACCGAAAACGCCCACAACTTGGATGGCGCCCTCAGGTGCCGGAAAACATAACTCATTTTTCGGGCTCACCCCGCGGTTCGGACCGAAGCTGTTCGAAAGTTGGACTAGTGACGAAGAACTTTCCCGCTGTAGACTTTTGGTATTCAGCTTGCAAACTTTGTTAGTCGTGCTTCCTTCCAAACCAACCCTCGCATCCTTCCATCGCTGGGGAGCCTAGCTCTCTTCGCCCTATGAAATTGCCTGAGATGAAATTAATCACGGCGTCGATCCTCGTCCTGCTGACAGGATGCAAGACCGCGGCATTGCCCGATCCGAACGATAAACGGGCCGCGTGCGAGGCGCCAAATAGCGTCCAGCTCGCCAAAGTGATGTGGGATCGCGGCGTCGGAGAGTTTCTGCCGTCTCGAGACGCGAGCAAGCTCAATGACATGGTCACTCTCATCAATGCCGGCGATACCTTAGGAGCGGCTCGCGTCGCGACGGCGCAGCCTGGCTTCATCAATCGCACCATGTTTTATTTCGGAGACGCGATTAGCACCCTCGATAACATTCCTCGCGGCGTGCAAAACAGTTATGTCGCGCACGTCCAGGGCGTGGCCATGGACAACAAGCCCATCCAAGCTCTCTTTGCCGATGGCCTCTATAAAGTGAAAGCGAGCGCGGCCCCGAACCCAGCCGATCCGCTCATTACCACCGAGGCGCATTGGGCCCAGATCCAGACCCGCAACCTCAAAGCTTCCGAGGTCCTCGAGTATCAGTCGCCGCAATGGCACTCCACGCTCCAAACCGCAGCCAACGTACCTGCCAGCTTTTCGGACGCGGCGGGGCTCGTGACCATGAGTCAGTTCGCCCGAGAGACTGAAGACGCCGGAACCAATCGTAAGCCGATTCAGTTCATCATGAAAAATTTCTTGTGCCGCACGCTGGAAGCTTCCCATGACGCTTCGGTGGGCGACCTTTACGTCGCTAGAGACGTCGATCGCGGTGATTTGGTCGCCTTCGATACCAAGTGCGTCGGCTGCCATGGACAAATGGACGCCATGCGAGGTGCCTTCGCCTTCAACGACCGGGTGGCCACCAATAATATCGGCCACCAGAGATTCTTCACGGCGATCCGGGCGAAGTACGCCAATAACAGCACGACCTTTCCCAGTGGTTTCGTTACGACCGACACGAGCTGGGAAAATTTGTTCGTGTACGGCTTGAACAAAGAGGCCTTCGGATGGCGCGGGCCTGCGAACGCCGGCAGAGGCGTAGCGTCCTTGATGTCTTTAGTCGGTAACGCCGAAGCTTTCACCAACTGCATGGTCGAGCGGGCCTACAAGCAGGTTTGGCTCACTGACGACGTTGCGCCGCTCGCGCCTCGCTTGAAAGCCATCGCTCGTTTCTTAGAGACCGACAATCAATCAAATTTTCGAGAAATCTTTGCTCAAACTTTGGCTGTTCCGCAATGCCACTAAAGGAGACTGGGATGAATCGTTGGATACAAGGGCTTGCTTCCACTTCGCTTTGTTTGTCGCTCATCGGCCTCCTCGGCGCCTGCGCCCGAACGGATAATGCTTTCACCAATGGCGGTCCCAGCGACGATCGGGAGGGACGCCATTTCATCTCCGGAATCAAAACGGGACCTCAACTGTATGCGATGATGACTACCGCTCTGGAAGTAGAACCTTCAACGGCGTTACAGGCGATTTACGCTCTGGTGGAACCGTCGCTGGCTCGAAGCAGCCGCGATCTTCCTACCCCGGCGATGACCATGGCCGCCACCAAGCTCGCGGCCGCAGTTTGCGGTGCCGCGGCGGACGGCAAGAAAGGTCCGTTCGCCGGCTATAACAATACTCAGCTTCGGCCCCAGGATGTAGCGGCGATCGCGGACGTCGCGGCTCAGGTACGTGGAAACCCGCTCTCGGCGGACCAGATGAGCGTGCTCACTCAAACGGCGACGGACGTGAAAGCCAAAAGTGCGTCGAGCAATTCGGAAGCCGTGAAGATCCGGCAGGCCCTCGAAGCCGTCTGTATAGTCGGCTTGGCGTCGGGCGGCGTACTGGCCATCTAAGCTCAAATTCAGTTCAGACTCTATATTTGTACGTTGGGAGAATTATGAAGACATCGAATCGTCGCGAGTTCTTTTTCGATCGCAAAGCCAATCGCTTCTTCAAAAAATCTGAAAATCCGGCGCTTCCCCCGGTGGAGCTCGCCATCCACCCGGACCATCCGCTTCCGCGGACTCGGCGCGAGTTTTTGCAAGCCGGGCTGGTGCAATCCTTTGCGATGATAACCGCGCCCACTTGGATGAACGCTCTCTTTACGAACAAGGCTTATGCCGAGGGCGCTCTCAACACGGCGATTCTTTTCATTCACGGCTCGGGAGGTCCCGGGGGCCTCGCGAGCATGACGCCGCGAGAAGACTCAAGCGGAAATCTCATTTCCGCCGGTGGCCTAAACGCCGCTGGGATTTTCGTTAACCCGAGTGGCTCCGGCGTGGTGAGCTCGGAGTTTGGCGCGCCTTTGATGATGCAAGGCAACCCATTAGTGGCCGCGCTTTTTCAGCGCAACGCCGGCACGGCGCAAACTCAGCTGCTCAATGACGGGACCAATTACAGCTGGAACGGCGTTTCCGCCGCTTCCCGGGACGCCGTATTGAATAAGACGAGCGTGGCGTTTGCCGCGGTTGAAACCAATGACGACGGAGGAGCCGCCGGCCAGCGATTGTCGCCCACGCTCGCCCTCGCTTCTCTTCTCGGCGGCGGGGAATATATTTCGAGTGGGCTTAAAATCGGAAATGGCTCCGCCTCGGTGGGCGTAAACACCCTCGGGCTCGGCATCCAGAGCTCGATTCCTCCTTTTCTTCCGGTGACCAATGGCGTGTCGAGCGTGCTCCAAGCTCTGAGTAACCCGACGGGCGGGCGCTCCAACGACGCCCAAGCCGAGCGTATAGCCGAAGGCAGCGCCGCGATGGCGGCCGCCGAAGCGGCAGCTCAGCCGAAAGCGATACTCGATATTCTCCAGGCGGGACATTCTCGCAACGTCGCTTCGATTCAGGCCGCGGCTACGCTGGTGCTGACCCCGGCCACGGTGCTCAACGCCGAGACGAATACGATTCTCGGTCAAATGAACGGAGGAGCGAACCTCGGCGCCTGCATGGCGGCGGCGTTCACCAACGTTTCCATGAAGCTCGTCGCGTGGGATCCGAGCGGAGGCGATCACCATAACGGTGGCGGGTATCTGAATGCCTCGGTGGCTTACGCCAAAGAAATGGGAAAAGGAATCGCGGCTTTTCTTAACGAAGCGCGCGCGAGAAACATGAACGCGATGGTGCTCTACACGGGCGGCGGCGCGATGAAGGGTTACACCGGCATCGATCCGGCCACCGGCTTGACCGCGGGCGCGTCCAGTGACGAGGGCCGCCACCAAATGAGCATGGCGATTTACTACTCCGCCGATGGGCGCCGTATGCCCCGGTACGAGACTCTGGGATCGCACGCCCCGGACACGGGATTTGCGAACACCACCGGCTTCGGGGGCAATCCCCAGAACGCCGCACTCTGGACGGCGGTTCAGGCCGCAGCCGTTCTCTACCCCAACGATTGGCAGGATCGAGTGCGATCCATCATCGAGTCCAATGCGTTTTCGGGTATCGCCTTGAGCTCAGTGCCGGCCTGGGTACTTTAAGTAATCTTGGGACATAAATTCCATGGTGCGTATGCGGGTTTTTTCCACATTGATGCTGACGGCGATGCTTTCGCTCACGGCGTGCTCGCTTGGCAACTTGGACTCAGCGGCGCAGGTGTGCCGTGGGGCGCGAGCCGCCACTACGCTGAGCGCCTCTTATGAATCTTTCGTCACCAAGGTTCACCCGGTTTTGGTGGCTCAGTGCGGAGCTTGTCATGGCACGCAGAACCCGGCGTTCGCTCCTTCGGATGCCGCGGCTTCCTGGCAAACGTTCCAAGCCAAAATGGCGATTCTCCCGGCTAACGAGCAGCGCCCGCATTGCGGGCAAAACTGCGGAAAGCCCGGAGCGGTGACCGAAGCGATCCGCGCTTATGTCGCCGAGAACACGGTAAGTTGCGTCGTCCCCAAACCGGAGGATGACGACGAAGTCGAAACCAATCGGTTCGCCACGGTGGCGAGCACTATGTCCACCGCCACGACCACGTCGCAAGTCATGACCTTCGCGATGGGAAGTGAGGTTCCCTCTCAATGGGCGGGAGTCAGCTTTCAGGCCGCGGTGATCTTGCGCCCGGCGACGGCGACTCAACCCGGAGCGGTCATCCTCAGCAACTTTCGAGTCGTGACGGATGTTCCCGTGCGAGTGCGCGGGATGAAGCTCTCCAAGAACGGCGCACTGGACGTCACCAATCAAAGCTTAGCGAGCGTGGACCGTTCCCTGATCGCGAGTGCCAATCCCCAGGTATTCGCCGCGAGCTCCACGAGCTTTATCTTCGAAGCCGGCATCGATAATTTCCAAATCACCGTTTTGCTGGAGGAGC
>JAYUGC010000095.1:0-30361 GCA_043767805.1 Pseudomonadota bacterium
CATCGCTTTGGCGGTCAGAGCGATGATGGGTGTGTTTTTGAACCGAGGCTCTTGGCGGATAGCCTTGATCGCCTCGATGCCGTCCATCTCGGGCATCATGATATCCATCAAAATGACGCTGATATCAGGCTCCTCGGCGAGGCGCTCCAGAGCTTCCCTGCCGGTCTTGGCCGCCACGATCTGAAAGCCGTTGCGAAGGAGCACGCTTCGAAGAGCGAAAATGTTTCTCATGTCGTCGTCGACGAGAAGCGCCTTCTTGTCCTGAAAGACTTCTTCGCGGTGACGTACCTTTTGCAGCATTTCCTTCTGCGTCCGGGAAAGCTGGCCTTCCATCTTATGAACGAAGAGCGTGACCTCATCGAGAAGCCGCTCGGGAGAGCGGACGCCCTTCAGGACGATGGAACGGGAACTTTCCGCGAGCCGGGCCCGCTCTTCCTTGGTCAAGTCGCGCGCCGTATAAACGATAATGGGAGGGCAGTGTAAGCCCGTCTCTTCCACCTTTTTGAGAAGGTCGAAGCCGCTCATGTCGGGAAGCTTCAAGTCCAGAATGGCGCAGTCGAAATTTTCTTGGGCCAGCTGTTCGAAGGCTTCGGTCCCGGTTCCGACGACTACCGTGACCACGTCCCCGTTTCCAATGATGCGGCGGATGTTGTCTTGCTCGAGCTTATTGTCCTCAATGACCAGAACTCGCTTAAGGCGGCTCGACTGTCCTTTTTCGAGGACCTTGGCGAAAACCGCTTCGAGCTCTTCCTTATCGGCGGGCTTTACGGCGAAACCAATCGCGCCCATGCGCAAGACTTGCTGGCTCCTATCCTCCGCCGACAGAACGTGAACGGGGATATGCCGGGTGGCCGGGCTCTGCTTCAGTCTCTCGAGCACGCCAATGCCGCTGACTCCGGGTAAGTTGACGTCGAGAATGATGGCCATCGGCAGAAAGGTCGTTGCATCGTGGAGGCCCGCCTCGCCGTCGGGCGCGAGTAGACATTTGAAGCCCTTTCGCTTACAAAGCGCGGAAACAATTTTCGCGAAAACGGGATCGTCTTCGACTACGAGGATAGCCTTATCCCCAGGAAGCAGGCCATCGCGGTCGTCTTGAAACTCAGGGGCATTTCTTCTCTCTCTCCGGATCTCACTCGACGGTGGCGCCACGGGCTCGGCCGCGGGAGGGGCGGCGGACGCTGGGACAGTCTCGGGGAGAAGTAAGGTAAGGGTGGTTCCCGTGCCCGGGTCGCTCTTTAAGCGAATGACGCCGCCGAGAAGGCGAGCGAGCTCGCGGGCGATGGTAAGGCCAAGGCCCGTCCCACCGAAACGACGGCTAATGGTGCCATCCGCCTGCTGAAAGGCTTCGAAGACGAGCTTCTGCTTGTCGGGAGCGATGCCGATGCCGGAATCTTCGACGGCGATGGCAACTTTGAAATCCCCTTCCTCTCTCGTCGGGCGGCGAATCTCGAGCGTCACAGATCCCTTTTCCGTAAACTTCAAAGAGTTCGAGAGAAAATTGCGGAGAATCTGCTCGCAACGAGTCTTGTCGGTCGAGATCGACTCGGGCGCACCTTCCGCCGCCGTGATATGAAACGCGAGCCCCTTCTTCGCCATCTGCGGGCGGAACGTCCGTTCCAAGCGTTCGGCCAGCGCCTTGAAACTCGTAGTTTCAGGCGTGAGCTCAAGCTTTCCGGCCTCAACTTTGGAAAGGTCGAGAATATCGTTGATGAGATTGAGTAAGTCGGAAGCGGAGGAATGAATGGTGGATGCGTACTCGACGTCCTCCGCATCCAGATTCTGTTTCGGGTTCTCAACGAGCAGATTCGACAGCAAAAGGACGCTGTTTAAAGGCGTCCTGAGCTCGTGCGACATGTTGGCGAGGAACTCGGACTTGTAGCGGCTAGCCGTCTCTAGATTTCTCGCTTTTTCTTTCGTCTCTTCCTGAGCCCGGAAAAGCTCGGCATTGGACTCTTCGAGCTTTTCCTTTTGCTCCTCGAGCAAAGCCTGCTGCTGTTCGAGCTCCGAGTTGTTTTGTTCGAGATTATGCTGCTGGGCGAGAAGCTCCTGGGATTTCTGCTGCAAATCCTCATTAGTGCTTTCGAGCTCTTCCTGCTGCGACTGTAGCTCTTCCGCCTGGCGCTGCGTCTCCTCGAGCAGCTCTTGAAGCTTCACTCTACCCTGTGCCGACTGAATGGCCGACCCCAGCTTCTCCGAAGATCGCTTGAGCAGTTCTGAAATAGCGGAGGGAGGAGCTTGCAAGAAACCTAGCTCGATGACGCCTTTTAAAGTCTCATCGATCTCGAGTGGGGCGAGAATCACGAACTTGGGCGAGGCTGCGCCGAGGCCGGAGGACACTTTCAAATAATCAGCGGGCAACGCGGCAAGGGCGATAATCTTTCTCTCCAACCCGCATTGTCCGACGGCGCCCTGACCGAAGACATAGGTTTTGCTGCCCCCGGCTCGCTCGTCGTACGCATAGCCCGCGCACTCCATGAGACGGTTCCTGCCGTCCAGCACGAAGACGCGCCCGACCTGGGCGCTCGTATAATCACAAAGATAATTGAGCGCGTTCTGGGATAGCTCGCTGACGGATTGCTCTCCCCGGACCACGTCCGAGAGACCGGATTGAGAGGTCTGTAACCAGTTCTGCTCTTCGAGGGCGGCATTTTGATCGCGGCTCTTCTGGAGACTCGCATTAAATCGCGTGGAAAGATCGGAGAGCTGCTTGCGCCCAAACAGCGCGAGAAAAAGCCCGACGAGCAAGCTTCCCAGGACGCCGAGAATCAAAGTCCAGCGGGCGGTGCTTTCCGACGCCGCCTTCCGGGCATCCCGCAAACGCGCTTCCACTTCCACGAACTCGGAAAACGTATTGCGGATCTCGTCGACGAGCTTTTTACCGATCTTTTCTTTGACGGGTTTTAAGTAGTCGGCATTTTCATAGCGCAACCTTTGGATCCGACTCGCGAAGTTTTCCCATTCGACGAAGCGCGCCCGGACGCGCTCCAGACGGGCGACCTGATCGACGTCCCCCTCCACCATTTTCTTTAAAGCCAGGAGCTGATTGTAAAATTCGGCCTGAGCCATTTTTCGCGGCTCCAAGAACTCCTCATCTCCGGTAAGCAGATACCCGCGCAAACCCGTCTCGGAATCGATGAGTAACTTTAAGCTCGCGTTCGCCTGACCAATGATGCGCTCGCTT
The DNA here is from genome assembly GCA_043767805.1 of Pseudomonadota bacterium. Lineage (GTDB taxonomy): Bacteria > Bdellovibrionota > FAC87 > UBA2466 > UBA2466 > CAZZHG01. The sequence continues at coordinate 3,182 of JAYUGC010000095.1, forward strand.
TTTTCGACCAGCCGGCTGGTATCCAGAAGATAGATCACGAGAGTGACGAAGAGAGCGGCCGAGGCGACGGAGAGAGCCAAGGGCAAGACGATATTACGGAGCAGAACGTTTCTAAAAGAACGTGCTTCGTTCGCGTCTTGTTGTTCTAGGGTTTTCAAAGTCTGCTTTCCATCGGTGTCAGTGGGTCAAAGGGCTCGGTCCGGAGCTGCCTTCGTTGATTTCCCAAACCGGCAAAGTAAATGTGAAGGAAGATCCCTTGCCCACTTCGGAGTCGACCCAAATCTTGCCTCCGTGCTTTTCGACGATGGTCTTGCAAATGGAGAGACCGATACCGTCGCCCGCGAATTCCTCACGAGCATGCCCACGCACGAAGGCGTCGAAAATCTTGTTCTTCTCGGCTTCCGGAATCCCGATGCCGTTGTCGCTCACCGAGAACGTCCAGCTATCCGGAGTACGCTCGGCGGAGATGCGCACTTCCGGGGCTTTGCCGCTAGTGAACTTCATGGCGTTACTGATCAAGTTCTGAAACAGCTGGCGGTACTGAGTCCGGTCGCAGGGCACGGAAGGCAAACCTGAGACCGAAAATTGCGCACCCTTCTCTTCGATGGAAGCCGAAAGATCATGCAGGACTTCTTTCACCAAATCGTTACAGTCCGTTTCGGAAAGCTCGACCTTCACTCCTCCTACCTGCGAGTGACGAATTAGGGACTCGACCAAAGTGGACAAGCGCTTTGAGCCGGTAACGGCGTAATTGATGTACTCGTCCGCATCCTTATCGAGCTTTCCCCTATATTTTTTGGCAAGAAGCGAGAGATAGGAACCGATCACGCGAAGCGGCTCTTTGATGTCATGGGAGGCGATGTAAGCAAAGCGTTCGAGCTCTCTATTGGAAACGGCGAGCTCTTCCTGAGAACGCTCGAGCTTTTCGAGTTGGTCCTGAAGGAGCTGCTTCTGCCGATAGAGATCGAGAAAGACTTTCACCTTGCTGCGGACGATGCGCTCGTTCAACGGCTTGTGCAGAAAATCCACCGCGCCGGCGTCAAAGCCGCGAAACGTGGCGGCCTGATCGTGTACGCCCGCTGTAACGAAAATGATGGGGATGCTTTGAGTGTCGTCGGACGAGCGCATGAGCTCGGCCAGTTCGAACCCATCCATCTCTGGCATCTGAACGTCGATGAGCGCGACGGCGAACTGGTGCTCGATGAGCAACTCCAAAGCCTGACGGCCGGAGGTCGCCTTGAAGATCTCGCGCTCGGGCCCGCGGAGCAGGCCTTCCAGCGCCAGCAAATTTTCCCGGCGGTCATCCACCAATAGAACTTTTGCGCGCTTCATCTTGCTAAAAAACTCCTAGAAACAGAGAGAAAATCCGATTTCGAAGCGGCAATCTAGCGATTCCTACATTCCGAGTCGAGCCCGCCTCGGGCCTGAGCCTAAATTTCAATATTTATAAATACTTATATGTCCTGCCTAAGGGCAGGAATGAAACGGGTCTTCTATCCCCGGTCACCCGCTTTTTAAGGCGCGGCCCGAAGGGCCGCTCCTTCTATTGATTCGAGGCCCCGTTCGCACTCGAGAGCCGCATAACTTAAGATAGGTAAACTACCGTTTTTGTAAAACTTGTAAAACGGTAGCCGGGACAAAAGATGCCTTCGTTCCCCCGAGCTGGCAAGCCGCGCTTCTTCCAGATCCTTGAGCTCATAGCGAGCTCCGATGAATGGCTCCAACCGATGTGTCTTCAGGAAGCCCAGGAGACCCGTCATGTCATGTCATGTCTTGTCTCGATCCCGCGGTGACTCCTTGGATCTTGAGCACCTTGCTCAAAACGAAAGGAATCGCAAAGCTCGCGCTCTGCTCTTTGAGAAAGCCAATCACCGCAACGTGCCCACCCCAAGACGTCCAGCCTTGCGACATGTGCAACTTTGACCCCCTCCTCTTCCAGCTCCCTCTGCAGGGGTCTGAGATCGGTTTGAGCCGTGATGAGCAGGTCATATCCATTCTCGGCGAATTGCCGAGCTAGCTCCAGACCGATACCACTTGAAGCACCAGTGACCACGGCAAAAGCGTGCCGTTGCGTTTTCCATCTGTCCTCCGATAAAAAACCGAAGCTCTTTCGGGTTCAGTGCAGACGCTTTGCCAATACGGCGCTAGAGTGAGCTGGCGTGCCCGACTATAGAACAAAATTCAGCGTCGCCTCCGGAACCAAAATCCATCTCGAGGATTTCGATCCTTCCGGTCACGGCAAGGTCGAATCCGAAGAGGACGCTAAGCTTCAGACGACAGCGAATCTCGAGGAACTGAAAGATCTGCAATCCCTGCTCTATGCCGAGGGAAAGCACTCCCTGCTCATCGTCTTTCAGGGCCTCGATACGTCGGGTAAGGACGGCGCCATCAAACACGTGTTCTCCGGAGTAAATCCCCAGGGCTGTCAGGTCGTTGCTTTCAAGGAACCGACGCCGACAGAGCTGGCTCACGACTTTCTTTGGCGCGTGCACCCTCACGTCCCGCCCAAGGGAAGCATCGCCATCTTCAATCGCTCTCATTACGAAGCCGTGCTCGTCGAACGAGTCTATAAGCTCGTACCGCGCTCGAAGTGGTCGCAGCGCTATGATCTCATCAAGGATTTCGAGCGCACCGTACACTCCGAAAACGATACGACCATCCTCAAATTCTTCCTGCACATCTCCAAAGAAGAGCAACTGAATCGTTTCAAGGATCGCCTCGTGGATCCGAAGAAGCGCTGGAGGATCAGCGAGGCCGATTATAAAGATCGAGGGCTGTGGGACGAGTACACCGAGGCGTACGAAGAACTTTTGCGCAAGACGAGCACGAAGCACGCACCCTGGTTCATCATACCTTCCGACAAAAAATGGTTCCGCAACCTGGCCATTTCCCAGATCCTCGTGAACACTCTATCGGATCTCAAAATGAAGCCCCCCGAGCCGAAGGTGGATCTGGCGGAAATAGAGAAACAATTTCATCTCGCGGAACGAGAGAGCAAGACAAAGCAAAAGAAGTGCTAGACCGCCTCTATTCACCAAACGGGTACGTCTGAAAGTTGAGACAAATCCCGAAAAGCGCCTGGAGCCAGGTCGGCATGTCCGTTGCACAGACGTCGCCCCATGAGAGCTGCGTTGAATCTAGCCCCCAAAGCCTGGGCGAAAAGAGCCCATCTCACCTATGTGAACTGTGATGAGCCCGGTTACCGGCGCGTGGGTCCCGCGAAGCGGTTCAGTTACGTGGACCCTCACGGCAAAACGGTACGAGACGCGAAAACGCTCAAACGAATTAGATCTCTCGTCCTGCCGCCCGCTTGGAAAAACGTCTGGATCTGCGCCCGACCCGAGGGGCACTTGCAGGCGACCGGCATCGACGCCAGAGGGAGAAAGCAGTACCGCTATCACCCGAAATGGTCCGCGTTGCGCGGCGAAACGAAATACGCAAAGCTCATTCACTTTGGGCGAAAGCTTCCCAAGATCCGGGCGCGCATCGGCCAAGATCTCGACAAGCCGGGGCTTCCCAAGGAAAAAGTACTCGCCACCATCGTGCGCCTGCTCGAAACTTCCCTCATCCGGGTCGGCAACGAAGAGTACGCCCGCGACAATCAATCCTTCGGCCTCACCACCATGAAGGACAAGCACGCCGAGATTCACGGGCAGGAGATCCAGTTTCATTTCAAAGGAAAGAGCGGCGTCAAGCACGCCATCGACGTTCGGAATCCGAGACTCGCGAAAATCGTGAAAAAGTGCCAGGACATTCCGGGTCACGATCTGTTTCAGTATTTGGACACCGACAAGCAGAGCCACCACATCACGTCGTCGGACGTGAACGAGTATCTGCACGAGATCGCCGGAGAGGAGTTCACGGCGAAGGATTTTCGCACTTGGGCGGGCACCGTGCTCGCGGCGCAGGCTTTGAAGGAGTTCGAGGCGGTCGATAGCAATGCCCAAGCCAAGCGAAATATCGTTCAAGCCATCGAATCGGTCGCTAAAAAGCTAGGCAACACGAAAGCCGTTTGCCGGAAGTGTTACATCCACCCCGCGGTGCTGGACTGCTATCTCGATGGGACACTCGCGGAAATGCTCACCAAGAAAATCGATCGTGAGATCAGCCAGCACCTTAAAAGCCTTTCTCCGGAAGAAGCCGCGGTCCTGGCGTTTCTCCATAAATCTTTGCCGCAAGTGACGGCCCCGCTGGCTTAAACCTCGAAGCATTTCAAGATAGGACAATCCGCGATGGGCTTACTGGCGACGCACGCTTTGGTGACGTCGTTGAGTACCTTCCGCATCCGGCATGTTTATCCTCTCTAAGGACTTCTGGATGTCCTTCACCTTGAGGCTCACCGAGAACTGGCCGTAATCGAGCTTAGGCTTTGCCCTGGCCCAGGCGGGCATCCCCAGACAGGCCGCGAAAACCGATAGAACTATCCAATTTTTCATCCCTTTTTCTACCCCGGGTTCTCTACCTTCTAAGTCAGACTCCCCGTTCCCGGCAACGTTGAACCCAAACCCGCGTCTATGTTAAATAGGGCCACTTTTGACAGAGAGGTTCCTTTGAAAAACCGCCTTCTAGCCGTTCTTTGCCTGACCCTTTCGTCCTCCGCTTTCGCGACGAAATCTTCCGTCTGGTGTGACAGCCGGGTCAGGGGTTGGGCCAAGACCTACATGGTCACGTTCAAGCTCGATCACGACGAGGCGAAGAGCACCTGCACCGCGACGGGCGACAGCGGCGAATTTGCCGCCGGCGCCGATCACGAATTCGCCTGCCGTATTGACCGGGTGGATAACACCGGAAAGATATTTCGCATCGAGCTCGACGTGACTAAGACCACCAACCCTTCGGGCGATCCGGGCCGGTTCGCGGAATGGCTCCGCATCTATCACGACTTTGACGGAAGCTGGGGCCAGGGTCTGGCCGGTTTGAAAGACGGCACCATTGCGACGATGACCTGCCGCCCGGGTTGAGATAAGACGGAGCTTATATGAAATGCCCTTGTGGAACGGATAGCCCTTTAGAAACCTGCTGCGGCCCTTACCTCTCCGGCAAAGCTTTCCCCGACACGGCGGAAAAGCTGATGCGTAGCCGCTACACGGCTTACACCCAAGCCAACGTCGAGTACCTGAAGATGTCCATGGTTCCCGAAGCCCGCACGGATTTCGATCCGGCGGCCACCGAGAAATGGGCCAAGGAATCCAAGTGGAAGGGTCTAAAGATCCTGAGCACGGAAAAAGGAACGGCGTCGGACACGAAGGGCGAGGTCGAGTTCATCGCGACCTACGAACAGGAAGGCGCGGGCGTCGATCACCACGAGGTCTCCCAGTTTCGTAAGACCAAGGATGGCCACTGGCTTTTCGTCGACGGCGAAGGCCACGTCCACAAAGAGGGCGAAGGCCATAAGCACGACGACACCCCGAAAGCTCCCGTGGTGCGGGAAGGCTCTAAAATTGGCCGCAACGACGCGTGCCCCTGCGGCAGCGGCAAAAAGTACAAGAAGTGCTGCGAAGGCAAAGCCGCTAAGGCTTAGTTTTCGCTCCAGTAGCCGCCCTTGAACAATGAGAAGTTCGCCTGCCCGCTGGGCTGCAGGTACATGTTGGCGGCGTCCAGGCGCACGCGCATGTTGCGGCTTCCGTCGTAGAGGTACACGGAATTCGCGTCTTCGCCGTAGGCTTTGAAGAACCAGGCCGGCTTCGCGTCGCCCGCGAGGCGCTCTTCCCAGGCGCATCCGTTCAAGCGAGACAGCGTGCCCGTCCATTGGCCGTTGTACTGATGGAAGAAGCGAACCCGTTTATCGAACGTGCCCTTTTGGTAAAAGTGGAAGGCGGGCTCGTTATCGAACTTGAGCTGCATGTCGTCATAGTTGATGCGCACGGTGAGCTTGCGGCCTTCGTCTCTTAGATAAAGGTTGTTCAGATCCGAGCTGATCTTCTTAAAGCGCCACATGGCGGTGCAGTTGACCGTTTCGACCCAGGTGGCGGAGCTGCTTTCGTAGAGAATGTAGTGCTTGGGGTCGTTGTGATTGCGCCAGTGATTCTTGGGACTGGTCGGCGGATCGGCCTTCACGCCCAACCCGAAAAACACCGCCATCCCGATCGCCAAAACCTTGAAGAAGCCCATGGAACCTCCCTTTCCGGCTGATACTTCTTCGGGACAGGAAAATTGGCAAGAAGACAAAAGGGGTCCCGTATAAACCGCTAAAAATGTTTTCAAGAGCGTCTCCTTTTTCCGCCTGAAAATAACAAGTCTGTCTCCATTTGGAAACAGGACCCCCGAGCTTTGCTCAGCAAGTCCTGGGCAAGCTTATTGCAATGGCCCCAGGGAAATCTTTACTGCCCGAAGGAGACGCCGTGAGTAAGCAGAAGCCTGGAAAAACACCGAAGCACGATACCCCCGCCCGTAAGCCCGCCACGAACAAAAAGGTCGAGGCGCTGCAGGAAGTCACCGAGGTCAGCGACGGCACGAGTCTCACGACGAATCAAGGGCTTCCGATCAACGACGATCAAAACTCCCTCAAGGCGGGCGAGCGCGGGCCCTCCCTGCTCGAAGATTTCCACCTTCGCGAAAAGATCACTCACTTCGATCACGAGCGTATCCCAGAACGCATCGTCCACGCCCGCGGGTCCGCCGCGCACGGTGTCTTTCAGGTCTACAAATCGCTCGCGAAGTACACGACGGCCCATTTCTTACAAAATCCGGCGTTAAAGACGCCCGTGTTCGTTCGCTTCTCCACGGTCGCGGGCTCGCGGGGCTCGACCGATCTGGCGCGTGACGTCCGCGGTTTTGCAACGAAGTTTTATACGGAAGAAGGAAACTACGATCTCGTAGGCAATAACATGCCGGTTTTCTTCATTCAGGATGCCCTTAAGTTCCCCGACTTGGTGCACTCCGTCAAACCGGAGCCTCACCACGAAATGCCGCAGGCGGCTTCCGCCCATGACACCTTCTGGGACTTCGTTTCCCGTACTCCGGAAGCGACCCATATGGTCTTTTGGGCCATGTCCGACAGGGCGATTCCCCGCAGCTATCGCATGATGGAAGGTTTTGGCGTTCACACGTTTCGTTTGATTAACGCCAAAGGCGAAGCGCGTTTTGTAAAGTTCCACTGGAAACCGGTGCTCGGCTTGGCCTCGGTCACTTGGGAAGAGGCGCAGCTCATTTCAGGTAAGGACTCGGATTTTCATCGGCGCGATCTTTGGGAAGCCATCGAGTCGGGCAACTATCCCGAATGGGAGCTGGGCCTTCAAATCGTCGAAGAAAAGGACGAGCACAAGTTCGACTTCGATCTTTTGGATCCGACGAAGCTCATCCCCGAGGAGCTCGTCCCGGTCGAAATCGTCGGCAAAATGACTCTCAACCGCAATCCGGATAATTTCTTCGCCGAGACGGAGCAGGTTCAGTACAACCCGGGCCACATCGTTTCGGGAATCGATTTTCCCAACGATCCGCTTCTTCAAGGACGGCTCTTTTCCTATACCGACACTCAGCTGATTCGCCTGGGCGGGCCTAACTTCCACGAAATCCCCATCAACCGGGCCATCGCTCCGGTTCACAACAACCAGCGGGACGGCTTCATGCGACAGACCATCAATCGGGGGCAAACGTCCTACGAGCCCAATTCCTTGAACGGGAATTTCCCGAAGCAGGTCAAAGCGAAGGACGGCGGGTTCGTCAGTTACACAGAGCGCATCGACGGCAGAAAAATACGCGCTCGCAGCAAAAGTTTCTTCGACCATTTCAGCCAGGCGGCGATGTTCTACCAAAGCCAGGCGCCTATCGAGCAGGATCACATCGCCCAAGCTTTCGAGTTCGAGCTGGGCAAGGTCGAGACGCCCGCCCTCAGAGAGCGTTACGTGGCTATCTTGAACGAGGTGGACGAAGCTCTCGCCGCCCGAGTGGCCAAGGGTCTCGGCATTGCCGTTCCAAAGCTACCCTCTCCCATCAACGAGAACATTCCCGCGGATGGCGACCCGAAGGAATTTCAGCCGCCGAAAACGAGAACCAAGTACAAGCCTTCGAAGGCGCTCTCCATCATCTTGAACCCCACACCGGGAATCAAAACCCACAAGGCCGCGATTCTCGTTTCAGACGGAGTGGACGATGCCTCTTTGAGCGCGGTCACGAAAGCTCTGCAGGGCGCGGGCGCCATTCCCTTTGTCATCGCCAACCACATGGGCTTCATCAAAACGGCCGGTGGCAAATCGGTTAAGGTCGAAGGAAGTCTCTTGAATCAAGCGTCCGTGTTATTCGACGCGTGCTTCGTGCCCGGCGGGGCGAAGAGTATCGCCTCCTTGAAGGCTAGCGGCACCGCGATTCATTTCATTCAAGAAACCTACCGCCACTACAAGACGATCGGAGCGGCGGAGGAAGGAACCATTCTAGTGATGAGTGCCGTCGCCTCTTGTCCCGAGGGCGAGGGAGCGGACCTCAAACAGGATCCGGGCGTGGTCCTAAGTGGAAAAGCGGATGGCTTCATCAAAGCCATGGGACAAAAGCGGCACTGGAATCGCCGTTCGGATAAGTCGGAAGACGGCGCCTTGATTTGACCTAACTACTTTTGCAGCCGGTTCCAGAGTTTTTCGAGAGTGCTCGCGAAAGCGCGGCATTCGGTATCGCTTAAATCCGAGAAAATCTCGGCGACACGATCCTTATAGGCGCCGCAGCCCAGCTCCAATTCGGATTTCGCTTTGGAGGAAAGCTCAATGAGCGTCGCCCGGCGATCCGTGGGATGGGCCTGTCGTTCGACCAAGCCATCCTTCTCGAGGGAGTCGACCAGCGCGGTAATATTGGTAGCGGTCACGCCCAGCTCTTCTTTCAAGGAGCACATCATCCTGGGACCTCGGTCGTAGAGGGAGCCCAGGATTCTCAGGCGCTGAGGAGAGAGCCGCTTATCCGTCATCAACCCCTCGGACCAGCGCTGAAAGGCTGGTCCAAAGCTCCACATGAGATCTAAAAGCTTATGACGCGGAGAGGAAGAGGCCGAGCACGGATGACTCCCGCCCTGCTCCGTTTTCGTCTTAACTGGTTTATTTTCTTTAGAATTCCGCATCTCTAGATCCATCATAGCATAAAAAGTGAGGTACCTGATAGTTCATATATTGACTATTATAGTGAGTAGGCTCATATTTCATATATGAAATATACGAGATTGAACAAACGAGGGTTGGTGGCGGTCGGTCAGGTTGTCTGGCTAGCCGCTGTCTTTCTGGGGACCTTGGTCCTTAGCGTTCTCAACTCCCTCTCAATCTCGTGAACTAAAGGAAACTACCATGAGCCGGCTTACAGGAAAGATCGCAGTTATCACGGGTGGAAATAGTGGCATGGGCCTCTCGACCGCCAAACGCTTTATCGAGGAAGGCGCCCAGGTCGTCATTACCGGACGCCGGCAAAAGGAGTTGGACGAGGCCGCGCGCTTTCTCGAGCGCAATGTCACGACCGTCCAAGGAGACGTGTCCAATCTCGCCGACCTCGACCGGCTCTATGCGGTCGTCAAAGAGAAGTTCGGGCGCATCGACGTCTTGTTCGCGAACGCAGGACTTGGCGGCTTCGCTCCGCTGGATAAAGTCACCGAGGAACACTTCGATCGCGAGTTCAACGTGAACGTGAAGGGACTCTTCTTCACGGTGCAAAAAGCGTTGCCGCTCTTAACGGACGGCGCGTCCGTCATCTTGAACGCTTCCGTCGCAGGCTCCACCGGCATGCCGGCGTTTAGCGTCTATAGCGCAACAAAAGCGGCCGTACGGTCTTTCGCGAGATCGTTTACGACGGATCTCAAAGCCAGAAAGATTCGCGTGAATGCCATTAGTCCGGGCCCCATCGATACCCCCATCTTCAACAAGATGGATCTAACGGCGGAGCAAGCGGCGCAATTTACGGCGCAGATTTCCTCGCAAGTTCCGTTGGGCCGCATGGGCCGCCCGGAAGAAATCGCGGGGGCGGCGCTCTTTCTAGCTTCCGACGATAGTTCGTACGTGAATGGTATCGAGCTCACGGTAGACGGCGGAATGATCCAAGTCTAAAACCTTAGGAGGTTCCTAGGCTTCTAAGGAGGAAGAACGAAGGCGTGTCTGGAGGTCATTTGCCCGCAGGGGGTGGGTGGCCTCCAGACACCTCTCTCCAGGAGACACTCATGAAAGAAATCATCACGATTTACACCAAACAAAATTGCGCTTACTGCGATAGCGCCAAGCGCTTCTTCACCAGTCACGAGCTGGCGTTTACCGCAAAAGACGTCACCAACAGCCCGGAAGAGCTGAGCGCCTTGGTCCAAAAAACGGGCCATCGCACGTTGCCGCAGATCTTTCTGGGAGAGCGCTTCATTGGAGGCTACGCGGAGCTCATCGCGCTGCACGAGAATGGCGGCCTTGAAAAGCGACCGCTTTAGAGGCAATAGTCCGCTTCGATGGAATCAGACAGAATGTGGCTCGAAGCTAAAAACCCATCTTGCGTCGTTCTTTTCGCGGTCGGTAACGGGGGAAACCCGGAGCGGCATCTTCCGTTATTGACCTCGTTGAACGAGCAAGGAGCTACGGTCGTGGCTCCGTACTTCGAGCGGCTTGCCTCGCCTCGGCCCACCGCCGAGGAATTGATTTTCCGCGCGCAGAGACTTCGGCTGGCGCTGGACTTCGGAATGCTTCCCAAGGTTCCCGTCGTGGGCATCGGACACTCCATCGGCGCGACGGTGCTAATCGCGCTCGCCGGAGGTCAAATCTGGCTGAGCGCGGAAGAGCAAGTTCCCATCGCGCCCGACGAGCGCCTGTCCCGGTTGCTGCTCATGTCGCCCGCCACGGGTTTCTTTCAGGCGCCCGGCGCGTTGGATTCGGTCCGCATTCCCACTTCCGTTTGGGCGGGCACGGACGATCTCATCACGCCCCCGACGCAAGCGCACTTCTTGAAAGAGCGCTTGGGAGACCAAGTGAAGGTTCACCTCATGGACAGAGCGGGCCACTTCTCCTTCATGGACACCTTGCCGCCCCAGGTGACCGATCCGATCCCGAATCGAGAGGCGTTTCTCACCCACCTCGCGGCGGAAATCCAGCAAAGCTGTTTCGTAAAGCCATGAGCGGGGTACCGGAAAAAGAAGACATCGACCGCTGCATTCAGCTTTTGAAACAGCTTACCGAGGACCCTTCGTTTGCCGCTCAGTTCGACTATGCCAAGTTCATAGAGCTGGCTAAAGCCGCCGGTCGTTTCTCTCGCCCCAATAAGGACGAGATTCGCCTGCAGCATAATGCGTTTTACGCCGCTCGCCGCAAAGCCCTCCAGCTAGAGGACAAGCAGGCCCGCGCAAAAACCGGGATCCGCGAAGCGAGAACCACACCCGTCTTTCAGGCGCCCGCTCAAATTCCCGCGGGTCCCACGGAAACGCCCGAGCTTTCCTCCCCCCGCAACTGCTACGTCTGCAAAGCGGAGTTCACCAAACTCCATTTCTTCTACGACTTGATGTGCGCCGAGTGCGCGGACTTTAATTACAAGAAGCGATTTCAGACCGCTTCCCTCCACGGTCAGGTCGCCGTCATTACGGGCTCGCGGCTGAAAATCGGTTATCAGGCGACCCTGATGATGTTACGAGCGGGCGCCCGGGTCATCGCGACGACTCGGTTTCCGGTGGACTCCGCCCTGCGATTCTCCCGCGAAGGCGACTTCGCGGAGTGGAAAGACCGCCTGGAAATTTACGGCTTGGACCTACGCCACATCCCAAGCGTCGAGATTTTCGCCCGCTATCTGGATAAGACGCTCGGCCGCTTGGATATTCTCATCAACAATGCGGCCCAAACCGTGCGACGGCCCCCTGGCTTTTTTGCGCATCTGATGGAGAATGAAACGAAACCGTTCGCTACCCTTCCCGCGCCGGTGCAGAAACTCTTGGCGCCCAGTGCGGAGCTTTGCGCTACGCTTCCGGAATCGACGGACTCGGCGCAACTCGTCGCCTGGAGCTCGCAAGGACCGGGCATCGGACTCCGCGCTTCGGCTTTACTCTCGCAAATTCCCTACAGCTATGACGGCGCGACGGATGCCGAGCAAATCTTTCCTCGAGGCAAGCTAGACTGCGATCTCCAGCAAGTTGACTTGCGGGAAACCAATAGCTGGCGTCTCCGGCTTGACGAAGTGGCGGCGCCCGAAATGCTGGAAGTGCAGCTCGTCAACGCGGTGGCTCCTTTCGTTCTGTGCTCCAAGCTGACGCCGCTCATGAGCCGCGATTACACCGGCTCGAAACACATCGTGAACGTGAGCGCGATGGAAGGAAAATTCCATCGCTTCAAAAAAGCCGATCGCCACCCCCACACCAACATGGCGAAAGCGGCGCTCAACATGCTGACGCACACTTCCTCGAGCGGCCTCGAGAAGAAGGGCATCTACATGAACGCCGTGGATACCGGCTGGGTCACGGATGAAGATCCCGCCGCGCTGTCCACCTACAAGCAAGAGGTCCACGATTTTCAGCCCCCGCTCGACATCGTCGATGGCGCGGCGAGAGTGTGCGATCCGTTCTTCGACGGCCTGCTCACCGGCAAGCACTGGTGTGGCAAATTCCTTAAAGACTACAAGCCTATAGACTGGTAGAGCAACAAAATGGTTGCGTAATACAATCTGGTCGCGCTATTGTGCAACTAGGAGGTTGCACATGGAAAACGCGATCACGAGAGAGATTCAAATCAAGGCGTCGGTCTCAAAAGTTTGGAAAGCGCTCACCGATTCCCAAATTTTCGGCAAATGGTTCAAGGCCGAGTTCAAAGGGCCCTTCGTCGCCGGCCAAACCACGCTCGGCATGAACCCTCACAAGGGCTTCGAGTTCGAGATGAAGTTCATGGTTCAAGCGATCACGCCCGAGTCCTACTTCTCCTACCGCTGGGTTCCTTATCCGATGGATAGAACTTTCGACTACAGCAAGGAAGAACCGACTCTCGTGGAGTTTCATCTCGAGAAAACTTCCACGGGCACCTTACTCAAAGTGAAAGAGTCGGGATTCAACCAGATAACGGCCAGCCGCCGGGCCGAAGCCTTCAAAATGCACTCGGGAGGCTGGGAAGCGCAGCTCAAAAATATCGAGGCCTTCGTTGCGCGCTAATCGAATAGAGCATCAAGCGGAAGTCTTCGCAGCACTAGGCGATCCCATCCGGTTGTCGTTGGTCTCAAAGCTGTTGGAGGGAAAGCCTTACTCGATTTCCGAGCTCTCCCACGGTACGCGAGTCACGAGACAGGCGATCACAAAGCACCTTCAGGTGCTAGAAAACGTGGGCGTGGTTCACAGTAAGAAGCTGGGCCGAGAAAGTCTCTACGAGCTCGATCCCAAACCGCTTGAAGACCTGCGCGCCTATTTGGAGGTCATCGCCGCGCAATGGGACAAGACGCTGGCCGAGCTCAAGGCTTTCGTCGAAGAGTAGAAGACCGCGAGCGAAGGTCTCTGTTAAGCTGGCTTGCGCAGCTGCCAATGAAGCGTTCCGATCGCAAGTCCTGGCCGAAGCCGACTCCAACGGTATGGCTTTTCCTCATTACGGCAATCGCCGCCGTGGTGCGCCTGAAAAGCCCGGACCTAGCCTGGTTCAATTTCCGATGTCTTGATGGAAGTCGTTCGCGAAAAGGGAAAGACCGATACGTTTATCCGCAGCGCTGCGCTGCCTTGGTCATGGCTGGTGCATAACCCGGCCCTCGGTAGCTGGAATGGCGGAATGCTAGCCGCCGGACGCGGCCTTCGCTCCCGGCTTCGCGCGATGGGGCTCTCGACCAATCGTTACCTATTGGGCGGATACCATCCCAAACGCGAAACGTTCGAAAACGTATTTCTCCGTTACGGGACGCTAAAGCCCTCTGGCGAGGACGTCTTTTACTGCCACCCCGGAATTCCCGACACTACGCTCGCGCAGCGGGACTCGCTCGTGAATGAGCGCACCCACGAGTACGCCTTCCTCAAACATCGCCATTAGCGCCCGCGGATGCTTTAATTTTTCGTATGGAAGAGGAAGACTTCGAAGGAACCCTGGTGCTGGAGAAACTTGCCGAGATCGGCGAGAGAGATTCGTTCTTTGACGCGGTCGATGGCGATGACTTCAAGAAGGCGGCTGCTTTGATGCGACGGGCGGGCTTGGACGAGGCGACGATTCAGGTAGTGCTTCGTAAAATGGAAACCGGCGAAGACTAAAAAAAGGGGTACGGCCCAATGAAAGGCCGCACCCCCGATTAGAACTTAGAAACCGAACGAGATCAGGATGTCGTTACCGTCCAAGGCGCCTTGGTTGTACGGATTGAAGACGTCGAGATCGACGCGCTGGCCGTTGATGCTGAAACCGTACTTGGCTTGGTTGCCGTTACCCAAGTTGCCCCAGCCCGTGTTGCTGCCGCGAGCTTTCCAGGTGTTCGGCTGATTTTAGACGGCGGCCCAACCGAACTTGCGAGCGGTGAGGTCGTACCAACCAATCATCAAGCACGAGCTTCTCGGAACCGAGAACGCGTACCATTTGTCGTCCCAGCGATCGGACGTGGAACGGCTCTTGAGACCGCGGGCGGCCAATGGAAGTATTAGCTTTTTTCCCTTACCGAACCCAGCGGATCCAGAGCTTCTCGGCCCTAGGTCCGAAGGTTCCGGTCAAAACCAGCTCTTTGTCCGTCAATTTCTCGATGTAACGGAGGACCGTTTTTCCGATAAGCGGCTCATAAGTGGCGTTGGTGATGGGCTTCGAGATGACCCCTTGGCTCACCGTATACGTGCCCGCGTAGAAGAACTGACGCTGATACTCGTCGGCCGGTTCCTTAAGCCCGGGGCGGCTCGTAGGACAATTGATTGAGGTCGAAACGTGCCCCGACGGCGCATAAAGCAGAACTCCCTGCCCGCCCTGGCAGAACTCGCTAACCACCCCTTCTTTGGTGGTGACCAGCCATTCGTCCATGTGCCAGGCCCCGACAATCGTGGGCTCGGCGGCGAATAGGTTGAGAGACGTGAACGCTAGAAACAAACCAAACACTTTCATTATTTCCTCCAATGCGGCTGGAGGTACCTGGATCCCACGGCGGAAAACATCGGTATTAATCGAAGGGGTTCGTTCGGTAATAGCGAAGGATGCTGACCGAGCCTTCCTTGGGGAAGGTTGAAACGCTTGAACGGTGCGGTCAGCCCTTTAAAGACTGACCGCACCGCTCGAAGACTACTTCGTCGCGACCTTCAGATACTGCAGGGTCTTTTCAGCTACCTCCCGGAAAACGGGAGCCGCATGATAAGAGCCATGCACGCCTCCTCCGTCGGTGGGGTTTTCGACGCCGACGTAAATGACGACTCGCGGATTATCAACGGGGCCGAAACCCACGAAGCTTGCCATGTTGGCCTCTCCACCGAGAGTGTCGTGTTCGATATTGGTGTGGCTATATCCGGTAGCCGTCTTACCCGCCAATCGATACAGCTTACTTGCCGATCCCATGGCTGTGCCTTTGGTCATCACTTCAGCTAAAACTTCTTTCATTTGTTTCGAGGTTGTTTCTGACAACACGCGCCGGACCACGACGGCAGACGCTTTCCCATTTTGGGGCTTGAGCAAGTTGCCTCCGTTAGCGATCGCGCCGAAGGCTTGTACGATTTCGATGGGGCTCAAGTAGATGCCCCCATATCCGGTAGATACGGTCGCCAAGTAAACCGGATCGTCTCCCTTGCTTGGAGGAATCTCTCCGGACCGGGCCTCGGGGAAATTTTCGGCGCTTCCGCCGGTCCCGAAGCCAAAGTTCTTCAAGGTCTCGGTCAGTCCGGCCATCCCCAGCTTCTGACCTACCTTAATGCCGCAAATATTGCTGGAGTGAATGACCGTCTCGGCGGTGGAAAGCTTGTCGAAAGGCTTCCAGTCCTGAAAGAGCTTTCCGCCGTACTGATACTTTCCCATTTCGCAGTTGTGAATTTCATTAAACGACGTAAGCCCCTTGTCCACGGCCGCCGCGGCGACGAAGGCCTTTGAGATCGACGCCGGCCCGACTCTTAAAGAAAGCGCCCAATGCCGCGTTCTTGCCTTTAGGGGATCGACGTTATCCTCATTGGCGACCGCTAGGACTCGTCCCGTTTGCGGGTCCGAAACGACGATAAAACCGAGACTCGCTTTATGCCGCTTCAGCGCGGCGGCGAGCGCGGAGTCGGCGATCTTTTGAATGGTCGGATCCGTTATGACTTCACCCGCGGCGATCGCGGGCTTACTTCCCAACACCTGCTCCGCGCCAAACGCGCAGGCAAACGTTGTCAGCAGGGTCAGGGTACCAATGGTGAGTCCCACGAAGCGGCAAGGCCGCCTGTGCTTGTGTTGAACTAACATGTCTATTCTCCGTTTCAGGAAGGATTTGAAGTGAATAGGGTTCTCGAACCCCGCAGCCATGCTCGTGGTACCGACGAGCAGGTTGCAGTTTTCGAGCGCTGTCTCCGCCACCCTCACTAGACAGCTTCCATATTCGTAGGACGAGACCTTACGGCCAATAAGGGCTTCATCACACGAAAGCTCTTGAATCTCGTTGATCCGCCGCTTCCAGAGTTGGGCGAACGGATTGAGAAAAAATAAAGCACTGAAGATTTCAATGGCGAGCGCCCACGCTGTATCCTTCTGGCGATGGTGCTGAAGCTCGTGTTTCACGGCGAGCTTGAAGTCTTTCCAGTTGGAAACGAGAGATTCGGGCACGGCGATCCACGCGCGCCCTCCGACAAGCGTGGAAAAGGGAACCTGGATGCGGGCGGAAGTGAGTAGACTCACTTGGCCCAGCCTGCGAATGACGATCCCGCCTTTGAGTAGCCAATAGACCTGAAGTGCGGCGCGAGCCTTGATGAGTAACGAGATAAAAATTCCGATTAGGAGTAGATCCTTTAGATGCGTAGAGATGACTTCTAGTATTTGAGTTGAGACCGCTACTGTTTCGGGAGTGGCTTGCTGAGTCGAGGGGAGAGCGGGTTTAACGAATCGCTCGGCGACGCCTTCCGCCCCTTCCCACAAGGGCGCCATTATCTTCAGCGGTGAGTGCGCTTCAGTGGGTTGCGGTAGGAGCTTCATCAAAACGGGAGCCGCCAGCGATAGCACCAGCAAAAGCTGTCCCCACCGAAGCCAAGTCCGAAAGCTCATTTGAGGGCTGAGTCTTTCTCCGAGGCGAAAGAGTCCGTAAGCCACGACGAGAGACAAATTGAGAAGTAAGTAGAGCTGAATCATGACTTGAGCTTCTCCTCTAGAGTTTTCTTGATGGCCCGGAGCTCTTCTTTGCTTAGGTCCGTCTCGTCCAAAAGCTTCATCACCATCGCCGAGGAGTTCCCCGCGAAGAGTTTCTCGGCCACATGGTTCAGCGTCGTCTTCTCGTAGTCTTCCCGGGCAACGAGCGGGCGAAAGGTATGCGTCTTTTCGCCGCCCTCACTTGCCAGAAAGCCCTTCTCTTCGAGAATTCTCATCATGGTGGCGACCGAAGTGTAGGCGAGCTTTCGGTCCGCCGGGAGCTGATCCACAATGCCCCGGATGGTGCATTGGTCGGTCTGCCAGATGACGCTCATCAGTTCGAGCTCTACTTCGGTCAGGAGGCGGTCGTTCTTTTTCTTACCCATGAGACCAGTCTACTAATCCTTTCGTAGATGTCTACTAAAAGATTAGTAGATCTGAGTCTTCCTCGAGGAAGGCACTTCAAATAGAATTGGCTAACTTTAATCAGGGAGATCCGAATGGCAGGCTCAACAAACACCGTCCGACTTCACCGTGTCCTCCGTGCTCCGGCCGAGCGTGTCTACCGCGCGTTCCTGGAACCTGACGCCATGGTCAAGTGGCTACCGCCTTATGGATTCACCGCGAAGAGGCACGAGCGCAAGGGAAAGACGCTTAGGTCGTGGCAATGAGGAACTCTTCACTACTCGACGGCTTTAGTCCGTCAGCGCGGCCGGCGAAGTAACGGCGCACGAGGTCCTCCTTCGAAACATGGATCACCGTCTTGAAGCCAGCTTCCTTTGCCAGCGCCAGGATCTCTTTCGGCTCGAAGAAACTGAGGAACGGCGTGCCCGCGGCCCGCGCCCTCTCCTGCACCATGAGAAACTGAGCGCGCTCTTCGGCGTCGACCAGCTCGGCGGGGAGCAGAAACGTCATCGCTAAAGTTGATTTCGAGGCGAGCGTCGCCATCTGCCGGAACGACTTTAGATTCGCTTCCTTGGTGAGATACATAGCCACACCCGTGGAGGCGATGATCGCGGGCTCGCTAGAGTTAAAGCCGTTGGCTTTCAATTTCTCAAGCCACGACTCGCCCGCTTCGAAATTAACGGGTACGAGCCGCAAATGCTCGGGGATTCCGTAACCGAGATCTATCAAGCGGTGTCGCTTCCACGCTTGAGTCCCGGCCTGGTCCACTTCAAAAACTTGGAGTTGAGAGGCAATATCAGGCCGGCGTTGCACGAACGTATCCAGCCCGGCTCCCAGTATGACGTACTGACAAACCCCTTGGCGGAGTTTTTCCTCCACCAAATCCTCGATGAACCGGGCGCGGCCGACTATGGAAGCTCGATACCCGCGAGTTCCTTGCGGATGCATGTCGGGACGTTTCTGCCAGTCGGCGTCAGGCTGAGCGAGGAGCAGGCCGATCTCGTCTTTGAGGACGGGCGAAAGCCCATCGATTTCGGTATGCAAGGCTCGCCACAAGGCGACTCGTACGGCTGTGCTGTCTGGGGCGCTCGTTTTATCCACGACGTAAATCTACTCTAATCGAAGCAGGTCGGAAAGCTCCGTGAGTAGACGATATCCGTGCGTTCTGTTTAAATCTCTCTGATGTGCAAGACGATCAAGCAAAAGGCGAAATTCCGCGCGAGCCCCGAGCGGATCTACCAGCTGCTCGCGGACTCGAAGTGGCACACGAAGCTCACCGGCCGGAAAGCGGTACTTAGCCGAAGAGTGGGCGGCCTGTTCTCGACGTTAGGCGGTGAAGTCACGGGGATCAACGTCGACCTCGTTCCCAGTGAGCGCCTCGTCCAGGCCTGGCGCCGCAAAGACTTTCCTAAAGGAGTCTTTTCCATGGCGGCTTTTCAGCTTTCGCGCGGGAAGCAGGGAGGGACGGAGCTCGTCCTCACCCACCGCGGCGTGCCGAAGGATCTCATTCCCGACATCGAGAGAGAGTGGCGAGAGTCGTACTGGGAAAAAATCCGAAACCTAATAGCGAGGGACAAGCCGTGAACGTTTTCTTATGGGTCCTTCAATCCCTACGCGCCCTGCATACGGTAATCGGCGCGGTGTGAAAGTTCTCCAACGGCCCCGCGCAAACCATGCCCTCTCTCGGCGCGATTCCGCCGGGGGCCTGGCTTGCGATGAGCGTTTTTGAAATTCTCTGCAGCGTGGGCTTAGTGCTTCCCGCGTTTCGGAAACGCCTGGCCTTTCTCGGCCGCGATCGGAATTGCCGCGGAGATGCTGTTCTTTTGCGGGCTGCATCTCAATTCCGGAGATCCGAATTACGGTCCCCTGACCTATTGGCTAGTCGTAGCCGCCCTCTGCGGCTTGTCGCCTATAAGCGGAAGTAGCCTTCCCCGAGGAAGGTTAGTTCGCGTCGTTGACGAGGTTGATGAGCTGACCGGACTGATTGATCGTCCAGACGTCGAGCCCGGCGTCCGAGTCAATGTTTCCGATGGCAATCGCCCGGAAGCCATTGGCGTCGGCGCTGCACGCCGCTGAGCCACAGAACTGATTGGCGAGAACTTGGAAACTGGTTTGTTCGACCTTCAGATCAGGATTGAACCAAAAAGAGTAAATGACTCCCGTCGGGCGGTTGGTGATGGGATCTACTTCTGGGAAGAAATTCAAACTACCGTTGTACTTGGTCACCAAGGCCATGAACTGAGCGAGGGAGTTGATGGCGCCACCAAATGCCTGAGGAAAAGACGCGGTCACCTGGGCGTTCGCGGCGGAGCCGCGCGAAAAGCCGACGACGTAATTATGTTCTCCTCGGAGGGGGAGCACACCCATCTTATCCAAGTACGTCCAATACGTTCCGTACTCGGCATAGAAGGCTTGCTCCGCGGTGTAGACCGATCGAAGCGCGGTTTTCGCCTCTTGTTGCCGGTTCGTTTTGATTTGTCTCGTTTGGGCGGCGGAGTAAACGACTTCCGCTTGAATCGCCGTGGACGCAAGAAGGCCGAGGAGGAGAAGACGCATTTGGTTTTTCCTTTTGAGTGCCGTATGGGCTGGCAGCTGAGGAGCAAGCGACTCATCTATTAGACCAGAATACCATGCAACAGTCCGCTGCCTTTGCTAATTCCTCTTAAACTCACATTGTGAAGATATCCCCACAATTCC
Organism: Pseudomonadota bacterium; assembly: GCA_043767805.1. Lineage (GTDB taxonomy): Bacteria > Bdellovibrionota > FAC87 > UBA2466 > UBA2466 > CAZZHG01. Next base: position 23,431 of record JAYUGC010000095.1, read on the forward strand.
GAGCTCTCGTGCGCGCCCGGGTATTCTGACTGGATGCGCGGAAAATTAATGCTTATCGGAATCTTAGGCCTTTTCTCGGCCTATGCTCCCGCCCAGGTTTGCACGAATACGCCCATGGGGCATTTCATTCGCTCGCTCTACCGCGACATCTTGGTTACACGCGCGCGCGACGCGACGCGAACCACCCCGGCGCAAAGAAGTACGACGAAGCTCGGAAAGTCCTTCCTTTCAAAGTAATTCCGTAGCGCCTAAGTCGCGGTCCAGCCAAGTGCCTCTTTGAAGTCAAAAACCCGCTTCCAACCAGGCCGCGGAGCAAAGCGCTTGTCCATGCCGATATCCATCCGGGCAATCGTGATGCGCTTCGGGTCCGTTTCGATTTCGATGAGATTAAACGAGTTCGACGCTTCCTTGCGGATACGCCAAGAGAGACTGGTGCCCGCCACCGACAAAACCATCGTGTGCTCGCAAGCTACGTAGGGGTCGTGCACGTGGCCCGAGAGAATCAGATCGATCTTCGCTTCCTGAAAGAGCTTCACGGTCGCGTCCCGTCCTCGAAGGCGATTCTTCTCGTCGATATCCTTCGCGCATTCCAGCGGATGGTGAACCATGGCAACGCGCACCTTCGCATTATCCCAGTGTGAGAGGAACTTCTCGCGAATGCGATCCAAGTCGAGACTTCCCTGTACGTGACGCCAGCGGCTCGTCGAGTTGAGACCAAGGACGCGGACGTCCCCGAGGCGAATGTCGGTCTCGCGCTTATCCTGAAAGTAGGAATGAAATCCTCGGTAAGGGTGAAACAGGCGGGCAAACAAATTGAAGAGCGGAATGTCGTGATTTCCAGGAACGGCGAAAAAAGGCAAAGGCCTAAGAGAGTCCCGAAAGGCCCGGGCTCCCTCGAACTGTTTGCGCCTGGCCCGCTGAGTGATGTCGCCAGAGATCAACACCAAATCCGGCTGAAGTTCTTTTAGGCAGTTAAGCAGCCCCGCTTGCACGTCCTCGTAGACGGTTCCGAAATGGGGATCGGATAGATGGGCGATTCGTACCTTATTCATTTAACCCTCGAGGGAAGCACCATTTTCAGAATCTCCGGCACCGCCTCGATTTTGATGGGCGACGACATCGTAAAGAGCTCCCCGTCCAGCGCGACCATGATGTGGGGCTGCGGTAAACGGATTACGAGCGAATCGACGCAGAAGCTATCGAGCTTTTCATCACTCTCCAGAGTCTTTGCGAGACCTCGCCAAACGATGCGTAACATCTCCCATCTGGAAAGGGGCTTTAGCACCACCGCCGCCAACCTATCGGCCTTCATGCACCGGCTGACGTCCATTTTTAGATCGCGTAGCTGGAGGGCGTTGTTACCTATGAAAAGGGAGATGGTTCTCAAGACGGTTTCTTTTCCATCCGCTAAAAGCCCGACGTGGAAACTTCGGTGATACTTAAATAGGCTCTTGATGAACGAGAGGATGACGACGAGCCTTTCCCGGCCGAAACGCTTGGTACTGACCTCGCGCTCTTTGATCGACTGCGCGTAGAGGCCGAGGCTCGCATTGATGAGAAAGAACCGCTCGTTGATTTTACCCAGCCGGACCGGCCGGACTTCCCCCGTCATCGCCAGCCGAAACGACTCCGCGCAATCCTCGGGAATGTTATGAGTCCGGGCGAAGAAGTTAAAGGTGCCGCAGGCGACGACGCCGAAAATGACCCCCGCTTCGGCAGCCTTCTCGGCGACCGATCGGATCGTACCGTCTCCGCCAGCCGCAATGACCGTTCCCCCGTCTTTTTTAGCCGCCGCCACCGCTTTATCGATCTGAGCTTCGAAAATAGAGTGATCTTCGGTCGGATAGTGAATCAGCTCGATACCGAGCTCGTCCGCAATGGATTTCGCCGTCTCCGGAAGCGAGGAGCCGCGCCCTTTTCCCGACTTGGTATTTGCGATCAAATGGGCTTTGCGGCGAAGCTCCAGCATTCTAAAACCATACTAGGCTCGACGGTCATGGCCAAGAGAAGGTAAGACACTAACCATGACGACTCCACTGCTTTGTGTCCTGATTGCTTTCTTGTTTAACTACCTCTCCAAAATGCCCTTGGCCGTGGCAATGGCGAAAGAAGGAAAAGGCTACGACAATAAAACTCCGCGCGAGCAGCAGGCGCGCCTCACCGGCTGGGGGAGAAGAGCGTTAGCCGCCCACCAAAACAGTTTCGAAGTCGTCCCGCTCTTTGCGGCGTGTGTTTTCGTCGGCCACTTGACTCAGGGAAACACGTCTTGGAGCTCTGCCTTGGCGGTGACCTTTCTAGTGAGCCGGGTATTTTACACTTACTTCTACCTGGCTAATTTCGACTACCTCCGCTTCGGGGCGTGGTTCGTCGGCCTCTTGGCTTCGCTTGGTATCGCCCTTTCGCGCTGGATTTGAAGAGTATTCGAACGGAATGCGGGCCGCGCATCCCTATTCAGGGGGAATAGCGTGGCTATTGCCCCCTCCCAACCTTTAGACTGGGTAATTAACGTTGGAAGGGCCTGGGTTAATGAGAAACATTTCGTATCGTCGTCTGATTGCGCTCGCGATCCTCGTGAGTTGCGCTTCGATTTGGGCCGAAGGAGTCCGCAAATCCCACACGCCGGCCCCTGCGAAGGCCGATACGCGTTCCTCCTCCAATAAGATTGCCGGCAAGGGAGAGCGGACCTTCTACAATCTCTATAGCCGCCCGAACGACGACTCGTCTCAGAACGCCACCGGAAACGCCGGAGAGCCCTACGAGGTGGCCAAGGTGAAATGTGGACTCGTAGCGGAAAAGACGCCGGACGGTTTTCAGCTTTCTCTGGATTGGAATGCAACCATGTCGACGGGCCGGCACGTGGAGGCGGGCTCGTCGTTTCGGCTCGCGATCGCCGAGAGCAATCTTTCCAACCCTCCGAAAGTGAACGCGGCTCGTCTGAAGATCCGCTACCCTGAAGGGGCCGACGCCGAGTCCCTAACGCCGCAAAAGATCGGAAGCCTCCTCTACACGAAGATTCCCATGGGGGAGATGACCAAGGACGGAGTGTATTCCGGTGTCTCCTACATCGAGTGGAACGAGGCTACGGGTGACGACGCGAATTACTTCGACCCCTCCGCACCCAAGGACAACGTACTTCAGACGATTCGCTGGTCCTTGGAAGTAAAGAATGGGGCCCTCCTGCATCCCGCCATGGATTGCCGACGGGACAAGGAGCCTCAACTAAAGCTCATCGAAAGCAACTTCCAGGTTTTGGACACAAAGCTCGCCGCTCACCAGCCTTACCCGACTCAGCCCAAGTCCGCTGTCTGCGAGGAAGAAATTATTGGCGGCGGGAGCAAGCCGAAGGAAGAGGACTCTCACCGCACGAAACGGCTTAAGGCGATTGGCAAAGTCATCAAGGCGGCCGGTTGCCTAGACTGCCACGGCGGCGGCAACGGCGATAATCAGCGCTTTTGCGACGACGGTACGCCTCTCGACGTGAAGAACACCACGGGAAGCATCCCCCATTTCGCGGACTCGTCTTTCGACTGGAGCCGAACCAATCCCGACGGTAAAAAGCGCTATCCCGAGGAAATGGCCGAGGCGATGAAGAAGCTCAAAATGGAATTGGGTGAGAAGGGCATGGCCGAGCTTCAGGAGCTCGCGAATCTTCCCTAACCTTCCTTTGAGGAAGGCTCGCTCCTCGTGTGTAATGAGGGGATGAGCATCACGATTACCGCTTTTGAAAACGGGTTCGATGCCTCCGGCGTGGGCTCCGGCACCGTCATATTGAAGGACAGCCACACACTGCTCATCACTACGAAGCGCCTCGATGAGCCTTCTATACTACGTGCGAAGCGACCAAGTAGCTCTAGAACTGAGAGCTCACGATGTGACCCAGCGCCGTGAAGACATTGTTATAGGCGCGGCGATTCACCCGGACTTTCTTTCCGGAGTTGCCTTCTAGCGTCCAGACGAACTCTTGGCCGCCACCAAGATTTTCGTACGCCAGAAACATTCCCGAGTGGTTGGTGCCGAGGACGTCGTCGGTATCCATGGCGACGTAATCGCCCCGGCGCGCGATGTTGGGGATACCGCTGCGGTTATAGAACGCGCCGCCCACGCGAAAGTATTCCATTAGAACGGCGAAGTGGCCAATCCCCTCGATGTTCTTTAAAGAGCCGGTAGCGACCCAAGAGTAAAACTCAGAGCACCAGGCTACGCCCACATCGGCGCCGTAGCGAGTGCCGTCGACCGCAACCGTGCCGCCTTGCCCCACCAACCCCTGTTGGGAATCGTAATATTCCTTCAGGCCCTTTAACACCATACGAGTACGGATAATGCTTTTCGGATCAGTGCCAGTGGTCGTGGTGTAATAGTCGCTGGACTGGGCCACGTGAATGCCGTTGGCGTGATATAGGTTCACACGAGCGAGGTACATAGTCGTTTCTTTTAAGCCCTTCAAGGTAACGGCGAAGAAGGTTTTTCCGGGCAAAACCCCGACACTGATTTTCTCCAGGGGGCCGGTCAAAAGCTGGGTACTCGCCGAGAGGGGCGCGTACTGTACCTGAGCGTACAGGTCGGTCATGGCCGCTATCTGCGGCGAGTTAATTTGGACGGGTATCGTGAAGCCGGAGGCGGTATTCCCAATCCCTTGGGCTAGATACGCCGGCTCCAAGACAGCCGCCGAAAACGCCTGAGTTGAAACATAGAGACCGAGAGCGAGCAGATGACGAACCATTTTTTGACTCCTCGAAATTGTTCCCCACTCGGACACGCGTAAGGAATGGCAAAAATGGCTCAAAACACGCTCCCCTCACCCTCTTGCCGCTTTTCGCCGGAAGGCTCATATCCCGTTCATGAAAACTTACCAATATCTCAGAGAGCCAAACTTACACTCCCTCCTGATTCCGTTTCCCAATCTCGAAAACAATTCGGACCACGAGCTCCACGATGATTGCCCTGTCTGTCAGTTGCTTAAGCAGCAGATCGATAGCGGAGAAGTCATTCCGTACCAATTCTCCTTGGATGACGAAGAGGACGAGCTCGGCCATCCAACGTGAGCCGAAATCTCTATATCTGGCGCGCAAAGCGGACTGGTACAATGCGGGAAAATTTCTCGCAGAGGATCGGAACCACCAATGAAGCTCAAACCTCCCGCTTTGAATAGTAACGAAGTCACCCCACGCACTGGCTCGGGATACCCTGAGCCATTCCGAAGCCGCGTCCTTCCGCGCGAGAAGCGCGCCCTCGGGGATGCGGTGGGGTTAACGAAGGTAGGGATAAATTTGACGACGCTACCCCCGGGTAAGGAGTCGGCGATGCGTCACTGGCATACCCGGGAAGACGAGTTCGTCTTTATACTCGAAGGCGAAGTACTGCTGCGTACGGACGAGGGCGAGCAAATCCTCACTCCCGGAATGAGCGCCGGCTTTCCCGCAGGCAAGAAGAATGGTCATCACCTCATTAACCGGGGAACAAAGACGGCTCGCTACTTGGAGATGAGTAACCGCGACCCGCAAGACACGGCGGAGTATCCGGACGACGATCTGGCCTATGCAAAGGGTCCCGATGGCAAGGCGCGCTTCTCCCACAAAGACGGCAGTGCCTACATGATGGTAGGGAAAAGTGAGCTCAATAACTCGCTCATGGTTGATTTCCCCCGGAACGGTCTCGAGTAGTTCCCAGTTCACTGCCCCGCTTAGGCCAAATGACCGAAGCCAGAATCGATAGACCGAGAATCCCAAGCACCGCCCCAAGGGCCACGGGAGTTGGGATTTTGTAGGCATCCATAACCAGCATCTTCACGCCTACGAAAATCAGAATCCCCGACAGGCCAAACTTCAAGTAATGGAACATTTCCACTAGCCCCGAAACTGCAAAATATAGAGAACGCAGTCCCAGGATAGCAAACGCGTTCGACGTATAGACGATGAAAGGGTCGGAGCTTATGGCGAGAATCGCGGGGATGGAATCCACCGCGAAGACAAGATCGGTTACTTCAACCATAAGAAGTGCCGCAAAAAGAGGAGTGGCGAGAAGCCTTCCGTTCTCACGGACAAAAAACGTGGAGCTTTCATACGAGTGGGTAAAGGGTATGAATTTTCTGAGGAGGCGCAGGACAATATTCCTGTCAATCTGAACTTCTTCTTTTTTTGGCAGCGCCATCTTTATGCCGGACAGAACGAGAAAGCCGCCAAATACGAAGATCACCCAGTGGTAGCGCTGAATGAGAGCGATCCCGGCCATGATAAAAACGGCTCGCATGGCAAGCGCGCCTAGAATTCCCCAGAAAAGAACCTTGTGTTGGTAGCGATCGGGAACCCGAAAGAAAGTGAAGATCATCAGAATGACAAAGATGTTATCAATGCTCAGGGATTTTTCGATGAGATAGCCCGTTAGGAACTCCAGCGCCGGCTGGCTTCCGGCCAGGAGGTAAATCCCAAGATTGAAAAGCAGGGCAAAAGCTATCCAGACCGCAGTCCAGCCAAGCGCTTCCTTAAATCCCACTTTGTGCGCTTTTCGGTGAAACACTCCGAGATCCAACGCCAGCATGGCAAGAACGAAGACGTTGAAGCCTACCCATAGATAGGGATTTTGGCTCATCATAAGTCTAACCTCTTAACTGACATAGACCACTAGGCCCTCTCCGTCATGCGAAGAGCTTTGATCCGGACATCGAGATCAGGGTGAGTCGCAAATAGCGCCATGAGCCCTGAGGACTTGCCGGTGATTTTGAGAGAGGCGAGTGAAGCGTGCTCGGTATCCACCCTCTCAACGTTACGTTTCAGGCATTCCAGGGCATGCACCATTTTCTCTTTTCCGCCAAGTTTGGCACCGCCGTTATCGGCGCGAAATTCCCGACGACGGGAGAAGTAGGCCACCACAATCGCTCCCAGAAGACTGAATAGGATCTCAAAGACGATAACCGCCACAAAGTGAATCATCGGAG
>JAYUGC010000096.1:0-30065 GCA_043767805.1 Pseudomonadota bacterium
GCTAAAAGTATCCACACACCTTTTGGCGACGGCATTTCCAGAAGTAAGCCTCTGTAGGGCGCGCGATTGAATTCTTACTTGAGCGTAGGAATCGGCTGCTTTTCAGGCACGGGCAATTGTGGTGAATGCTGGAATAGTTGTTTAGTATTGAGTACTTATCTTGATCAGCGCATTATCGAATCAGAGACACCTACTAGCCACCGCAACTAAGTCTTACCCACGGAAGAGGGCCAGGATGGCCGCACCCAGCTCGCACTCGAAGCCAAAAGGAGTTGGTAGTGAGAAAAACCGTGAACATAACGCCCGCGCTGGTGGACGCCGGATTTAAGAGACGGGGATCTAAAGGAAGCCCCCTTCTTGTAACGTGGGGACACCCCCGCATCTTGGTAGTGGATGACGACCCTTCCTTCGGCCGCATCCTCGCGCAGTACGCGCGCAACGAAGGTGTGTCTCTCGCGTTTTTTCGATCCCTCGACGAAGTCCGGGGCAACCTTAGCCGGTGGCGTTTCGATGCAGCCGTGGTTGATTCCGATCTCGGTAACGAGACCGGTCTCGAAGCGGTGAAGTACTTCGAGCGGTTTCTTCTCAATCTTCCGATTCTCTTGGTGAGTCAGTCCGAGCTGGGGGTTCCCCCTCGGCACGAGTGGCCCTCTTCCGTGAGGCGATTTTTGCCCAAGAACGTCGGGCACCGCACGATTCTGGAAACCATCGTACACCTGGCAAAAAAGGAAAAGGAGTGATTATGGAACCGTTAACGCAGCCTTATTTTGGAAAAGCCATCCCGGCCATCCCCGCGCCCACGAAAATGCGCGTGGTCTTGAACGAGCATGATCCGATTTACTCCCATACGCTCGGCCGCGACCCCGAAGCGATGATGAGCGCGGCGAAACAAAATCCCGTGAAGCCGGCGCTGACTCTCATCACCGAGGCAACGCTCGTGGACCGGGTGCCGCGCGCCCGCACCCCGAGGAAATGGCTCACGTACGTCGTGGTGCTGTCGTTCGTCGCGGTGGCTACTTTGTTTTTCATGCCCGGTCCTAAAACTACCAATGACGAAAGGCCTTCCACCGAGCCGTACTTCTGGGACGGCAACGGAAGTCCTTTGGGGCGAATGTCCTAAGCTCGCCAGGCGGGAAAAAGGGGAAACGTATCAACCCACTAACGCTGTGGGCCGGACCACGTCCGAAACTGACGCTTCGCTCAAACGAGGCCCGGTCTTTCGGCCGATAAAGCTACTAGGAAAACCTTCCCGAGGACCTCATGCCCAAAGCCAAGAAATTCACCGTAACTCTAGACGACGATCCTCTCGTGGGCCGTCTCATCGAGAAAGCGACGGGCATTCCCACGGTCTCGTTCTCGTCTCCCGAAGCGCTTCGCGAGAAAGCATCTTCGCTTTCTCCCGTCGCGGCGTTCGTGGACCTCCATCTCGGCGACGAGTGCGGCCTCGACCTCATCCCAACGCTCCGGGAAAAATGGTTTTACTGTCCGATTCTCGTCATCACCGGGGACCCGGAAGACGAAGCCGTGACACGCGCTCTCGCCGCCGGTGCCGATGATTTTCTGATGAAACCGCTCAGACCCGGGGAGCTCCTCGCGCGCCTGCAAGCGCGCTGGAACGACCACGCTCGTCTCGAAGCGAAGAACGTAGTGCGCATGAGGGACGTGCAACTCGACGCCACTTACCGGCGCCTGCGCGGACGTAAAGCCGAGCGGCATCTTTCTGAGACGGAAGTGAATTTACTTCGCTGCTTGTGGAGCGCGGAAGGCACCGTCGTGCCGCGCGAGGCATTGAAGTGGCAGGGTTGGGGCCAGAGAGCAGTGAGCGACGCGAATCTAGATCGCAAGCTCCACGATTTACGGGCCATTCTAGCGGAGACGAGCGAACAGCTCGCTGTCGAGAACAGCTACGGGGAAGGGTTCAGTTTGAAAATGGCGACGCAAAGTGAGGGGAAAACCATGAAGACGACCAAAACCAAGCTGAGAGTGGTCTCCGCGGAACCGCTACTCAACGAGGAAAAAATCAAAGACCTCTACGAGCTCTCTCGCGGAGGCGACTCGAATTTCTTTCAAGAGATCGTCACTCTCTTTCTCACCGACTCCTTGGGGGTGGCGGAAGGCCTGAGCCAAGCGGTGAATCAGAAGGACGCGAAAAAAACGCGTCAGCTCGCCCATAAACTCAAAGGCATGTGCTTCAACATCGGCGGAGACAGCGTCGCCAACATCTGCAGCGAGCTCGAAGTCATGGGAGCTAATGAGGCCCTAAACGGAGCCGAGGACTGTTTGATCCGGTTTCAATCGACCTACGCCGAGCTACAAAACGCTCTGCAAGCCAGACTGAAGCAGGCGGCCTAAGCCGGAGAACTGGGTTTGGGCACTTTTCTTAAAAAACTGGGGCGCTGGCGCCCGCTGGGACTCGTCTTTCTGGGCACTCTCATGTCCGTGTGGGGCCTGCTCGGCCTCTACGGCAAGGTCATCGGCCTGCCTTTCAACGTCGGCCGTCACGGCGTGGGCTCCATGGGCTACTTTTGGGCAATCGTCTTCGCCGGCATGGGCTTCGCGCTCATTCGCCTGGGAAGAAAAGCTATCCCACTTCAGTACAATGCTTACTTGCGTTGGTTTCCGGCACCAGTCAGCTTCGCGGTGCTGCTCGCGACCCTCGTCCTTTGGCAAACCCTGAGCTACGAGGAACAAGCGCGCATCGACCGGGCGACCGCCGCCGAATCGGCCGTCCTGAAGAGTCAGATCGCCGCGAGACTGGAAGCTAAGCTCCTCGCGCTCGTTCGCATTGCGCGGCGCTGGGAAAAGTCGGAGCGAGCCACCCGGCGTAGCGTAGAGACTGAAACGGACGGCGCGGGTTCTCTGGGCAGCATTCAACAAGGCATTGGCTGGCTCAATCTCAAGCTAGAGCTGCGCTGGATTCTGACTCTGAAAGGAAACGAGCACATTGACCTCGGTCTCGCCACCAGCGAGCAGAGACTCAGGGAGCTCGACTCGGCTCGCAAGCGAAGAGAAGTCACCATCAGCAAAACCATCGAGCTCGCCGGTGGAAAAAAGGGTTTTCTCGTCTATTACCCGTTCTTTTTGAACGACCACCCGGGTGGTTTCGTGGTCGGTCTTTACGACTACGAAGAAATCTTTGGCCCGCTCTTTGAGAACTCGAGTAACGGCGAGTACGCGGCCCTCCTTCTGGAAGGCGCGAAGACGCTCTTTCAAGGAGCCGCGCACGATCGCGATCTCTCCGGCCTTTGGGGAAGAAACGAGCCGCTTACTCCCTACAACGCGAAGTGGACGTTGAGAGTCTGGCCTCGCAAGGAAACGCTCGCGAAGGACAAAACCGCCCTACCCGGCACCGTCCTCACCATCGGCATCCTGATGGCGCTACTCATCGCCTGGACGATTCATCTCGCTCAAGCGGCGAGAGAGCGGGCCCAGGAAGCGGAGCTCGCCAACAAAGCCATGCGAAGGCACCTGGCCGAACGCAACAAGGCTGAGGAAGGCCTTCTCCAAAAAACGGCGGAATTGCAGAAGTCAGAAGAAGAGCTCGAAGAGCGCGTCCAAGAACGCACTCATGAGCTGAACGAAGCGCGCGAGCAGGCCCTCGTCGCCTCGCGCATGAAGTCCGAGTTCGTGGCGAACATGAGTCACGAGATCCGCACTCCCATCAACGCCATCATGGGGACGACCGGGTTACTTCTCGATACGAAACTCTCTCCCGAGCAAAAAGACTACGTCACCACCATCAAGTTCTCGACCGACGGGCTCCTGGCCCTGGTCAACGACGTTCTCGACTTTTCGAAAATCGAAGCGGGAAAGCTCATCTTGGAGGTCATCGACTTCGAGACGAGAAGTTTCCTGAAAAGCACTTTGGATGTCTTCCGCCCGATGGCCAAGAAAAAGGGCATTACCCTTCGCCTGAAACTAGCTCCGGATCTTCCGCCTTGGTTGCGAGGCGATCCCGGACGGCTCAGACAAGTGCTGACCAATCTGCTCGGCAATGCCGTGAAGTTTACGACCGAGGGGGTCGTGGAGTTAGGCGCCGAAGTGGAGTCCCGGAACGGCCAGCAAGTGCGCATGAAGTTCACCGTGACTGACACGGGAATCGGAATCCGCCCGTCCGCTCAGCCTGCGCTCTTCCAACAGTTCTTCCAGGCCGATAGCTCCACCACCCGCAAGTACGGGGGCACGGGACTGGGCTTGTCGATTTCCCGCAAGCTCGTGGAGATGATGGGCGGCAAGATCGGTTTTGAGAGCACCGAGGGCAAGGGCTCGACCTTTTGGTTCGCCGTGACGGCCGCCGAAGGCCAAAAGGCCGAGGAAGGGACCGAAGCCGAGACGGCCGCTTGGAAGGGCAAGCTTCAGGGGCGAGTGCTCGTTGTCGACGATACGCCGATGAATTTAAAAATCACTATCCGCATTCTCGAAAAGCTGGGGGTTCGCGCCGATCCCGCCGGTAACGGCAAGGAAGCGGTCGAGATGTTCACTCAGCGTCCCTATGACCTCGTGCTCATGGACTGCCAGATGCCCGAGATGGACGGCTATGAGGCCACCGCCGCCTTGCGTGAATTGCAGAAAGGCACGGGCAAGCGGGTGCCGGTCATCGCTATGACCGCTCACGCCATGTCGGGCGAGCGGGAGAAGTGCATCGCCGCCGGGATGGACGATTACCTGTCCAAGCCCATCGACAACCAAAAGCTCGCCAATCTCGTGCGACGCTGGCTCACCAAAGCCACCTCCAAAGCGGCTTAAATCTTGTAAGCGCGTTATCCTAGGCTCCGCCGTAGGCCTGTGGCGAGGACGGCGGACGTTGTCGAATCCTGTGACTCCGTAGCACCCGAAAGGTTCATCGAGGGCTCGCGGAGCTCTGAAACGTCGGAAACGGGCCGGACCAGCATGGGGCCCGTTGAGACCACCTTATCGCTCACGATGCGCCCGTCCTTCACGGACAAGATGCGCTTTGCAACGGCAAGCACCATGGAGTCATGAGACGAGAAGAGAAAGGTGATGCCTTTCGTCTCGTTCAAGCTGCGAAAGAGCACCAAGAGTTTTTCCGCAGTGGCCGAATCGAGATTGGCCGTGGGCTCGTCGGCGAATACGATTTTAGGGCCGGTGACGATGGCGCGAGCAATCGCGACCCGTTGTTGCTGGCCCCCGGAAAGCTCCGAGGGGAACCGACGAGCGAACTTGCCCAGACCCACTTCCTCCAAAGCTTCTTGCGCCAGGCGCTTACGCCGCGCAGGAAGCACGTCGTTTAAGGCAAGCGGATACTCGACGTTCTCAAGCGCCGTCAAAACCGGGAATAAGTTATAAGACTGAAAAACAAAGCCCACCGATTTACGCCGGATGCGGGCAAGCGCTTCCGGGCTGAGTGACTTGAGCGTTTTACCGAGGAAGGTCACTTCTCCATCGGTCGGATGGTCTAGCCCCGCCGCCAAATTGAGCAGCGTGGTCTTACCCGACCCCGAAGGGCCGGCGAGTGCCGCGAACTCGCCTTCGGTGAGCTCAAAGCTCACATCCTCGAGGGCTACCGCGTCGCCACCGTATTTCTTGGACACCTTTTTCAAAAGTAGAAGGCTCATTAGTGGGACCTCAAAGCTTTCACCGTGTTTAGTCCGGAGATATGCCGGACCGGGATGAAGGAAACGAGAATCGAGAGGACCAAAATGCTCAAGGTAATGACCAGGGAGTTGTTGAGCTGGACCGTGGGGTAACTCACCGTCTGAATGATGGTGCCCTCGACCACGATCTTCTGACTGGTGAGCCAGGCTAGATCAAATCCGACCTTATTGAAGTAGAGTGTCAGGCCAATTCCGAAGAGATTGCCGAGGGCCACGCCCACCAGGCTCAAGAAGAGCGTCTCCAAAATGACCATCTTGATGACCTCGTATTTCGTGGTTCCGATAGCCATCATCACGCCGAACTCTCTGGTTCTCTCCAAAATACTCATGAGAATGGAGTTCGCGATTCCCATAGCGGCGATGAAGAGGATGACGATCATCAAAAGCCGGTTCGCGCTCTTATTGAGCTCGATCATCGCCATGAGCGGGCGCTGTATCTCCATCCAGCTCAAAACTTCCGCTTGATCGGAGGGCAAAATGCGCTTGAGCTTCTTTTGAACGAGAGGCAATTCAGACTCACGCTTTAAAACGATGGCTATCTGATGAGCCGTGCCCTTTGCCGGCAGGCTCAAGAGAGTACGCGCGTCGTCCAAATGAATGAAGGCGAGCGACTTATCGAGGTTGGATTGAGTCTCAAAGATTCCACCCACGAAAAAGAGCTCGTTGCCGACCGAGCCGTCCATGCCTTGGGTTAAAGCGACGACCTTCTCACCGAGCTTCACCTTCAAGAGCTTGGCGAGCGCCCGGCCGATGACAATGCTTTTACGCGCGTTCGGAGCGAGGTACTCGCCTTCGATGAGATTCGCGGCGAAGCGGGTTACCTTCTTTTCGCGCCTGGGATCGATACCGGTGAAGAGAATGCTGGCGGAGCCGCGCGGCGAGGACAGCATGCCTTGCGCGAGAACGCGCGAGCTAAAAGATTTTACGCGGGGATCTTTCGCCAGAAAGGCTTCGATGTCGGTCGAGTTCTTTAGATAGTGGGTGGAAACGTTTTCTTCCTGATAGCCGGGGGCCGTTACGACGAGGTGTCCGCTATTGTAGCGAATGACGTTATGGATGACTTGTTCGTGGAAGGAGTCGTAGTAGTTGTAAATCCCCACCAGCGCCATGACGCCCACGCCGATGGCGTTCACCGTAATGAGAGTGCGGCGCTTGTTTCGCCAAATATTCTTCCAGCAAAGGCGTACGAAGTAAGGACTCATTTCGATACTTTACCGATCTAATGCCCTGCCATTGCCTGTGAGAAGATGGAGCTATCCCCATGATTGGAGCAAGCCCACCCGACATTAAAGGGTCATCCTGAAGAGCAATGGTTGTTTTAGTCACATTGGCGGTCGCCCTATGGGCGTTCACCTCCATCTCCCTCTTCATAGGCACCGCCTTGGTGATCCGCCATTACGACCGCCGCACTCCCGAACCGCCGAACGGGCAGTGGCCGCCCGTTTCCGTTTTGAAGCCTCTGAAGGGAGTGGATTCCGATCTCGAGGCCAATCTCGCGACTTTCTTTGCTTTGGATTATCCCCGTTACGAGATTCTTTTTTCCGTGGCGGACGCAAGCGATGCTGCCTGTGAAGTGGCGGCTCGGCTCATTAAGGCGCATCCCGAAGTGCCGGCAACCTTGTACTTCGGAGAAATGCTGATCGGTCCCAACCCGAAGGTGAACAATCTTCTCCGTCCCATCACCAAAGCGAGCCACGACCTCATCTTGATCTCGGACAGCAACGTGCGCGCGAATCCCACTTACTTAAAGAGACTCGTCTCCGAGATGCGAGACGGCGTCGGCGTGGTGACGGCGGCGACCGCGGGCCGAGGTGCGGTGGGACTCGCAGGCGATTTGGAAACGGCTTATCAGAATACCTTCTTCGTTCGCTGGATGCATTTGGCCTCAGCCGTCGGCGTGCCGCTCGTGATGGGAAAATCCATGCTCTTTCGTCGGCGCGTCGCCCACCGCTTCGGCGGACTACTCGCGCTGTCTCCTTTCATCGCGGAAGATTTTTGGATGGGCCGCAACATGAAGGCGCTTGGCCTCAGAGTGGCGCTCATGCGGGAGCCCATCCACCACCACATCGGCGCTTATACGTTTAAGAACTTTTGGGACCGCCACGTCCGCTGGGGAAGAATCCGCAAAGGACAGGCGCCTTTCGCGTTTCTCATCGAGCCCGCGGGCACGGCCTGGATCTCGGGTCTCATCGGCGCGTGGGCCTTTCATCAGTGGCTGGGCGTCTCCGCCCTCACCTTCTTCGCGGTACATACCGCTTACTTTCTCGCGGCCGATCTTTGGCTACTCAAGAAGATGGGCGGCGACAGGCCGCTTTGGAGAGCGATGAGTGCCTCAATCCTGAGAGAGGCTTTGGCGCTGCCCCTGTGGGCGTATACGCTCGCGGGAAGCACGGTGCGCTGGCGCGGCAACCGCTTGCTCCTCCACTTCGGAGGCAGAGTGAGTCAGATTTCAGAGCCCAGAAACACACCGGCCGCTGAACTGGGGCAAGTGCGCCCTCACATTCAGCGGCCGAATCTGTAAAACTTAGAACTTAGCGATTACCAGCCGACGTAGCCGCCGCCGCGAGGGCCGGTCCAGCTCACGTAACCGTTGTTGCCGTAGTATCCACCACCGCAGTTGCCGGTGCGGCATCCGCCGTTACCGCCGTAGTTCCCGCCGCCGGAGTTACCGTAGTAACCGCCGTAGTTCGAGCCCTGGTACTGCTGCTGATTTTGATACTGGTATTGGTTCTGCTGTTGGTACTGAGGCTGCTGCTGTTGCGTCTGAGGGATGGGCTGAGGAAGCATCGCCACAGGAGCGACAGGATCCTTTCCGCAAGCCGTCAGCGCCAAGAGCGCGACCGAAAAACCAAGTTGGATAAAGCGTTTAGAAGAAAAATTCATTTTAGACCCCCCCGGGAACCAAACGGTTCCTCGGCGG
The DNA here is from genome assembly GCA_043767805.1 of Pseudomonadota bacterium. Taxonomy (GTDB): domain Bacteria; phylum Bdellovibrionota; class FAC87; order UBA2466; family UBA2466; genus CAZZHG01. The sequence goes on from JAYUGC010000096.1 coordinate 8,536, forward strand.
GACGCTAGTGCAGTGGGCGTGCCACATTTCCTGGGCACGAAGCAACTCACCCTTCCCTCGGGGAAGCCGACATTTGTCAGAAAATGCCGTCGTTGGTCACTACTCCGGCATCGGAGGAGGCGGCGGCGTCTCGTCGTGAGAGGCGTTCTCGGGACTCAGCGCGGAGGCCGGGGCGCCCGGGATGAGATAATCCTGCACGATGAGCATGTGCTGCATGTTCGCGGAGCCGCTATCGTTCTCGAGAGCCGGAGGAGGAAGCGGTTTCACGACGCGCGTATCGAAGACGAGCCCTTCTGGAAAGACGCTCTTGTTCTTCAAAGGATTCGGATCGTTTGTTTTCAGGTCGATTTCGACCGGAACGTGAAAGGCGTTGAGCGACGGGCTCACCAAGATGCGATCGTAGAGCTTGCTGCGGGGAGCATTCGTTTTGCGATTGCCCAAGCCGTCGTCCGGCTTGTGCTTCTCGTCGACGAGGACGGAGAGAACGTCTAAAGCGAACTCTTTGTCGCCCTTGATGTTCATGTCGCCCGCGATGGTGATGAAGTCGCCGGTTTTGACCTTCTTTTGCAAATTGGCGAGGAGCACCTGCGCTTCGGCGCGACGGCTTTCCGCGGACTTCGTGTGAAGATGCACGCTAACTACCCAAAGGACCTGCTTGCCCGGAAGTTTCACCGCCGCATACGCGAAGCCGCGATCAGGGACGGAAGGGCCCGGCCAGCTGCCGGCTTCCAGGATGGGATAACGGCTGACGATGCCGTTCGGAATTTTGTATTTCGGATTCGTTTCCCGGTAAAAGTGAAAGCCTTTGCCGAAAGTCTTCTCCACGAACTCTTCCATCGCCGCGGGAGAGTTGTCTCCGTAGTTCATTTCCTGAAGGGCGACGATGTCCGGTTGCACCGCTTGCAAAATGCGGATGCCGTGACCGGGGTCGTAAGTCTGGTGATTACCGCTCGTAATGTTGGCGGCGGCGATCCGAAGCCGCGTGGCCGGGTCGGCGCCGAAGGCCAACGAAGTCAGAAGGACCAGACTGAGTAAGGACGTCTTCAAGAACCGGGTATAGGAGAGCATTTGCCTATTGTAGCGATTTCAACGCGCTCAGTCACCACGACTCTTGTAGTCTGCGTGGAATTTCGGTCAGTTCCTTCCCCCAACCCCAGAATATTGACTCATTGCGGCATAAGTGGGATGAGAACGCCTCTAATGAAAGCGCCTATCCCCCCTTTGCTTTGGACCGCAGTCGCCTTGAGCACCGCCCTTTGCCTCCTTGGGGCGGAGGGATCCCCGGAAGCGTTCGACGAGGTCCATTTTGGGATAAATCCCGGCGCCCGGTTGCTCGCAGTCACGGTCGCCGCACAGGGAAATCTTTGGCGGCTCTGGCCGGAAGAAGTGAAAGCCGAGCATAAAAAGGGCGAATCTGAGTACGTCCTCTCCTACGTGACGGACAATTCCCCCATTCGGCAAATCACCGCGGCCAGCGCCGACAAGAGCCTCACCGAGGCTTGTCGCCAAGAAGCCCGGCGACTGAACCAAGCGCCCGGGACCCCGGTTACCGACGATAAAATCGTGACGACCGTGTACGTGCCGGTGGAAGAAGGTTCGCCCACTCGCCTCTCCGCCCGCGCCCTGGAAGGCTTGAGAATCGTGGATGTCCGTCCACTAGACGCCACTGCCTTCTCGACGAACGCCAAAGACCTGGAGCTGGAAAGCTGGACGCGAGCAGTTTACTTGAAGGTGAGCTACCAAGGAACCGAAAAGCGAGCCATCGGTCCTTCCGACATCGTCGTCACCGGCGATCCCATAAAGGGGGAGTACCAAGTCTCCCTCCAAAAAGCCGGCAAAGCCGCCTTGACCCAACTCGCGGCCGACGGCGCGCTCTCCGCCGAATGCGCCAAAGCGCTCCTCGCCACGAAGTCGGCCTCGGCTGCTTCGAAGCCGGCGCCATCGGGCCCCCCGAAACTCGGTTTTAGCCTCTTCAGCGGCCTACGAAGCGTCAGTAGCTTTTTGAATTTCAAACGCTTGCTGCCCTCCACGCACACTGCCATCGTGCTCCTGTCCATTCCGGAGAGCGCCCCTCGCACCCTGAGCGTGCAAACCCCGAAGGGCGTCACCCTCCAGGAGCTAGGCTCCATAGACTAAGTCCCTTCCATCCCCTCAAAAACATTCAAGCTTTTCTTGACTCGTTGCATTATAAAGGGGAGAGATCCGGCTTCCACGTTGTAAAGGGGTCTCGCATGTTTGGAATGAAACTGAGCCTAGGGCTCGCTAGCTGCTTCTCTTTCCTAGCGCTCGCGGCGCCGGAATTTACCGAGATTCATTTTTCCGCGCCTCCCGGCCCCGGTGTTCTCGCGGTGACCGTTCTCACGCGCGAGCCGGCCTGGCGTTTGTTTCCCGAAGACGTGAAAATCGAGCACACCAAAAAATCGATGGAGTACTTGCTGAGCTACGACGTGAGTAAGTCCGTGCAAGCTCTGCTTCTCGCAGCGAGCAACAAGAAGGAAACCACCGAGGCGTGCAAAGCCGAGCTGAAGGCTCTCTTGTCCGCGCCCACCGAGGCGATTTCCGACGATAAGCTCACGACCACGATCTATATCGTTTTGGACGAAGAGCACCCCGAGCGGCTCACGGTCAGCATGAAAGGCGATCTCAAATTGTTGAGTGCCGAGCCTCTCAGCGCGGCGACTTCCGAGATGCAACCTTGGACGCGCGCGGTGTCCGTGAAGCTCAGCTACTCCGCGGGTTACAGCATCAGTTACGGCGTGTCCGATCTCATCGTTACGGAAGGGGCCGCGAAGGGCACCTTCCAGATTGAGACGCAAAGAACGGGTCTTGCCGCGCTAAAAAACTACATCGCCGACGGCCGCATCTCCCCACTTTGCGCTGAAGCTCTCGACCAGGGCTATTGGGCGCTCGAAGGGGATAAAACCGAGCCCAAAAATCGGTCCGAGAAGTCGATCGTCTTGGTCATTCCCATGCCGAAGGAAGTTCCTTTGAAAATCGACATGCGACCGGCCGCGGGCTTTGCCGTAGAGAGCGTCCAGCCGCTCGAATAAAGGCCCGGGCCCTGGCCCACTCGCCTTGTCATAGCCTGCCAAATACATAAGAATCATCGGAGATGAACCCGACTCTCGCTGAGTGGCTGAACCTGACTTTGCGCTGGATGCACATCGTGGCGGGTATTTCCTGGATCGGAAGTTCCTTCTACTTCATGTGGCTCGATAGCCATCTGGAACCGGCTAACAAAGCCACGCCCAATGTCGCGGGTCACCTTTGGATGGTTCATAGCGGCGGCTTCTACCGGGTGGAAAAACGCTATCTCGCCGCGGGTGAAGTGCCTTCCAATCTGCACTGGTTCAAATGGGAAGCGGCGTTCACCTGGCTCACGGGACTCTGCCTTTTGGTCGTCGTGTACTACCTGGGCGGCATCATGGTGGATGCCTCGACCTCGTCGCTTTCGGAAGGCTCGGCCGCGGGCATCGGCGTGCTCCTTCTCGTCGTGTCTTGGCTCGTCTACGATCAGCTTTGGGTCTTACTCGGTAACCAGCCGAAAATCGCGACCGCCCTTTCCTGCGCGCTACTCATGGGACTCAACTACGGGCTCACCCAAATTTTTACAGGGCGCGCGGCGTACCTGCACGTCGGTGCGGTTCTGGGAACGCTCATGGTCGCTAACGTCTGGATGCGTATTCTCCCGGCTCAGCGGCAGATGATCGCGGCCACGCAAAAAGGCGAGACGCGCGACATGACGCTCGCTCACCGCGCGAAGGCGCGCTCGGTGCACAATAACTACGTCACCCTGCCGGTCATCTTCATCATGATCAGCAATCATTTTCCCAGTACGTACGGTCACGAGTACAACTGGGCGGTTCTGACGGTACTGATGGCTTGCGGGGCGGCGATCCGCCATTACATCAACGTGCAAAGCCGCAAAGCGCTTTGGCTCGCCGTTGCCGCAGGAATTGCGATGATTGCTTTGGGGTACGTCACCCGATGAGCGATAGCGAGACCTATCCTTTCGTTCTGCGTAGCCGGCGAGTGCTGCTGTCTCCGACCCAAGCGCCGTCCCCCGCCGCGCTTACCATCGAGGACGGCAAAATCACCCAAGTTCAGAATTTCGATCTCACGACGTCGCATGCTTTACTCGATGTGGGCGACAGTCTCGTCATGGCGGGTATCGTCGATACTCACGCGCATATCAACGAGCCCGGGCGCACCGAGTGGGAAGGCTTTCGTACCGCGACTCGCGCGGCGGCAGCCGGCGGCATCACCACCGTACTCGACATGCCTCTCAACTCGATACCGCCGACAACGACGCTCGCCAATCTGAAGACGAAAGCCGCGGCGGCGGCCGGCCAGTGCACCATCGATTACGGTTTTTGGGGCGGGCTCATTCCGGGCAACACCGCCGAGCTCGAGCCCATGATCCGCAAGGGCATCTGGGGCTTCAAAGCGTTTCTCTGCGAGTCGGGAGTCGACGAGTTTCCGATGGCGCGCGAAGCGGATTTGCGCGCAGGCATGGCGGTACTCGCCAAGCATGGCGTGCCGCTACTCGTGCACGCGGAACTTTGCGGGACGGCTCCGGCTTCCGCGTCGTCTCCGCGCAGTTACCAAGGGTATCTGGACTCTCGTCCCGCAGCCTGGGAAGTGGAAGCCATTCGCTTGATGATTCGTTTGGTGCGGGAGACCAACTGCGCGGTGCACATCGTGCATCTTTCCGCGGCTGATGCCTTGCCCGACCTGACTAAGGCTCGCTCGGAAGGACTTCCCATCACGGTGGAAACTTGCCCGCATTATTTAGCGCTCAAAGCCGAAGACATTGCCGATGGCGCCACGCATTTCAAATGCGCGCCGCCCATTCGGGACGCATCGAATCAGGATCGCCTTTGGGCCGCGCTGGCTGCCGGGCACATCGATCAGATCGTGTCGGATCACTCCCCTTGCACGCCAAAACTCAAGGAGATCGAGAGCGGTCACTTCGAGAAGGCCTGGGGAGGAATCGCTGGCCTTCAGTTCAGTCTGCCGGTAGTTTGGACCGAGATGCGGCGGCGAAAACTCCCTGTTCAGAATTTGGCCCGTTGGATGAGCCTCGCCCCGGCCCGAATGGCCGGTCTCGAGGAGAAGAAAGGCACTTTGGCTCCCGGCAAAGATGCCGACCTCGTCGTCTGGGACCCGGACGCCGCTTTCGTCCCCACGCCCGAAACCGTTTTGCACCGGCACTCGCTCACTCCCTACTCGGGCCGCACTTTATATGGACGAGTGGAGATGACGTTTTTGCGAGGAGTTTGTATTTTCGAGGAGGGCCGGTTCCCGGGCGAACCCCTGGGCCGAGAAGTGTCTCGTTCGGCGGAGGAAAGTAGATGAGCTCGACGCGGGTAGTGATGGCGGAATTGACGGACTTAGCCTCGGCCCGGGTAGGCGGAAAAGCGCTCGCCACCAACGACGAGTTCTTCGCCGAAAAACAAAATCTCATCAAGCCCGAGCCTGCGATCTTTCTTCCGGACAAATATGTCGATACCGGCAAGTGGATGGACGGCTGGGAGAGCCGCCGGAAGCGCGGGCCCGGCCATGACTGGTGCGTCTTGGAGCTTGGCATCGCAGGCGTCATTCAAGGGCTCGATGTCGACACGTCTCACTTCACGGGAAATTTTCCGGAAGCCTGCTCGGTCGAGGCGGGCATCATGCCGGCGGGCAGCGACGCCGTGATGGAATGGAAAGAGATCCTTCCCAAGTCTTTGCTTCAAGGCGATAGCCACAATTATTTCGCCGTGAGCAACAGTAGTCGCTGGACCCATGTGCGACTCAATATTTTTCCGGACGGCGGCGTCGCGCGACTTCGCGTGTACGGGCGCTCGGCGCCGGACTGGGCGAAGCTCAAAGCGGCGGGCGGGCTCATCGATCTCGCGGCCATCGGCAATGGCGGCAAGGGGCTAACGTGTAGCGATCGGTTCTACAGCCATCCGGACAATCTCATCATGCCCGAGCGCTCCAAAAACATGGGCGACGGCTGGGAGACGAAACGCCGGCGCGGGCCCGGCCACGACTGGGTCATCCTTCGCTTGGGCGCCGCGGGCCGCATCAAGAAAATTGAAGTGGATACGAATCACTATAAAGGCAACTTCCCCGAGAGCTGTTCTTTGGAAGGTTGCCGTCTCGGAGAAGGCCCCGATCTTCTCCCTGGTGATTTCCGCGACCGCAAGGACATCACCTGGGAAGAGATTCTTCCGCGCACCGCTTTAAAGGCCGACACCCGGCACCATTTCGAGAAAGAGCTTTGCCCGGGCTCGACGATTTTCGATCACGTTCGTTTGCAAACCTATCCAGATGGCGGCATCAGCCGCCTGCGGGTTTTAGGAGAACTCCCATGACTTCGAAGCTTGTGGCGCTCAATCGCTATTGGAAAGCCGACGCGGAGACCGAATTTCTCCGCTGCTGCCGCTCGAAGCGGTGGGCCGAGGGCATGGCGGCGGCGCGGCCTTTCGATACGGACGCGGCTCTCTACAGCGCCTCCGACAAAATCTGGGCTTCACTCGGCAAGGAAGACTGGCTCGAAGCCTTCAAGGGACACCCTAAGATTGGACAAACTCCTACTCCGACCAAAGAGACCCGCTCGACGGCGTCCTGGGCCCGGGAAGAACAAGCGGGCACGCGCACATCTTCGGAAGCGGTCTTGAAAGATTTGGCGGCGGGGAACGAAACGTACGAAAAGAAGTTCGGCTTCGTGTTCCTGGTGTGCGCGACGGGCAAGTCGGGCGACGAAATGCTCAAAATCTTGAACGACCGTCTCGGCAACACGGTGGAGGCGGAGCTGGAAATCGCCGCGAAAGAACAAGCGAAGATCACCCGCCTCAGACTGGAGAAGTTACTCGGCACATGAAAGACCGCAGCCCCATCACCACGCATATTTTGGATGTGAACCGAGGCAAGCCCGCGGCCAAAGTCGCGGTGACTTTGGAGCACCGCACTTCGGCTTCGGAGTGGAAGGTGCTGGGCCGGGGCGAGACCAACGCCGACGGCCGAGCCGAAGATCTTCTCGCCAAAGGGCACACCGTGACAGTCGGCGTGTACCGGCTGACGTTTGCGACGGCCGAGTATTTCGCGGGTCTCGGCACCAAGAGCTTTTATCCTTTTGTAACGGTCGCGTTCGAGATTACCGATCCTGCTCAGCACCATCACGTCCCTCTGCTTTTGAGCGGACACGGCTACAGTACTTACCGAGGAAGTTGAATCATGAAGCGAGTGCTCACTCCGGAATCCCTCAAAGGGATTACCGACGGCCTTGAGAAGGCCAACCAGCATTTTAACGAAGTGTACCCGGGCGAGCCGGTGGGCATTCAGCCCGTGCATACGATTTACGGCGGCGCGCACTTATTCGCCCCGGGCATCGTAAAAAAGTTCGGCCAGAGCGCGCTCCAAACTTTGAGCGACAACGCGCCCAACGGGGCCGCGCTAGGTAAAGCGCTCGCGGGCTCGCAGTACGATGAGGCCATCTGGTCGAAGGTGTACGAGCGCATGGTGAGGAAGCTTAAAGTCGCGCCGATCGAAGACTTCCGCATCGATTTCGAGGACGGTTACGGCAGCCGCTCCGACGAGGAAGAGGACGGCCACGCCATCGCCGCCGCCAAAGCGGTCGCGCAGGAGATGAAGGCGAACGCGCTTCCTCCAAATATCGGCATTCGCATCAAGTCGTTCAGCGGCCCGTGCCTCGCGCGCGGCGTGCGTACTTTAGATCTCTTTTTGGGAACTCTCCTTGAGGAAGGTTCAGGCAAATTGCCCGAGGGCTTCGTCATCACGTTGCCGAAGGTGACCATCGCCGAGCAACCCAAGGCGCTCGCTCAGATGTTGACCGTTCTCGAGAAGAAGCATGTCCTCACCGCGAACTCGCTAAAGTTCGAGTTCATGGTGGAGACCACCCAGTCTGTGATCGGTGAGGACGGCACTTGTCCTCTGCGCAGCTTCGTGGAAGCAGGCGAAGGGCGCTGCGTGGGCGCGCATCTCGGGACTTATGACTATACGGCTTCACATAACATCACCGCCGCTCACCAGCGCATGGGCCACCCGGCTTGCGATTTCGCAAAGCAGATGATGAAGGTCGCCCTCACCGGTACCGGAATATTGCTATCGGATGGCGCGACAAACATCATTCCCGTCGGCCCGCACAAGGCGACCGCCGACAAGCCACTCACTCCCGCGCAAAAGCGAGACAACGAGCAGGCCGTTCACCGTGCTTGGAAGATTAGTTACGGACATATCCGTTACTCGCTCATTACTGGCTACTATCAAGGGTGGGATCTCCACCCAGCGCAGTTGCCGGTGCGGTACGCGGCGGTCTATGCGTTTTTTCTCGAAGCTCTAGCCCCGGCGACCGAGCGCTTGCGTGGGTTCGTCGAGAAAGCGGCCCGGGCCACTTTGCTCGGCGACGTGTTTGACGACGCAGCTACCGGTCAGGGACTGCTGAACTTCTTCCTGCGGGGCTTAAGTTGCGGCGCTCTCACCGAAGAGGAGGCCAAGGCCACGGGCCTCACCCTCGAAGAGATTCAAGGAAGGGCTTTCTTGCCGATCCTCGAGAGCCGCAGCAAACGCTAATGTATTTCGGTTGGTCTCTGCTCCGCTAGCGCGCGGACGATGTCCGCGCCGAACTGCTCGAACTTTTTCTCTCCGATGCCTTTTACGTCGAGGAGTAGCTCTGGCACGTCGGGGTTTTTCGTGGCGATTTCGAGTAGCGTGCGGTTGGTGAGAATCGCGTAGGGCGGAATGCGCTTCGCTTTCGCCGTTTCGTTTCTCCAGAGCCTTAAGTGCTCGTAGCGCGATTCGACGGCTTCCGCGCGTTGTCTCGCTTCTGCGTTGGGTATCCATTGGCTGAACAGCTGGCTGATTAGGGACAGTGGATTTCTGAGACTCATAGTTAACCTCCGGTTTAAGGGATCGAGAGGTTTGCTTGGCGCGGCGGCGGCTGGCAACGGGCAGAGGGGAGCGCGATTTCGGGTGTTATGCACCGAGACTACTGACGCTGGGCATCGGCCGGTAAAATAGCGAGGTGCATACCCTTAAAATTTCCCGGACTTGGCTGTGTTTCTTGGTATTGGCTTTCGCGCTCAGCGCTCTGAATCTTCGCGCGGAGAATGCGAACGAGGGAATGGCGGCGCTCGAAGCGGTAACGAGCCGCTACCCGACCCTCGAAGCATTCTTGAAGGATAAGGAAGCAAAGCGCGAGTACGAGGGCTTGCTCGGCAAGTACTTCGGGCGCGAGCGGTTTCCTTGTGACGGGTTCAACGAAGTCGTCGATCAGATGCGCGCCTGGATGGACGCTGATGCGTCTGTCGCCGAACGGCTCTGGACTCCGCAGAAAGCTTGGCAATACGAGCTGCCGTTGAAGCGAGCTTCGGCGAAAGTACCGGAGCGGTATCGCTTCGTGAGCACGCCTCGTCGCTTTCATGCGATTTGGCTCGATTTCTCGGGCGCGGGTTGTAGCGAAGGGGTTTGCGCGCCGTTGAATATGCGAGCGCCGGGTCGTTGGGCGGCGGGGCTCGATGGCTCGGTCGTCTTTCATTTGGAGAAGGGCTCGCGTTACACGGGCACGAGTCTTTTGCTCTCGGAAGTCGACCTGGGAGAGAAGCGCTTGCGGCTCGTGACGCCGACGGCGGATTCGTTGCTAAGGGAACCCGCGCACGTTTTTGAGAAGCGGGGCAAGCGCAAGACGACGCTACTCGCGGAGTGGGCGAAGGCCGTGAAGAGTAAGACGCCGCTCGCGGTGATTGAAGGTTCGGACCATGTGTACGGCCTCGCGGGCCACAAGGACTTGGGCGCTCTGTCGGCGATGAGCTTTCACGATCCGCGCGCACAGAAGTTGATGCCGCTCTTGTCGGAGAAGTGCTTGACGGCGCAGAAGACGGCGGCGAAGGCGGGTGGCGATGAGAGTTTGGGGATGAAGTCGGCGGGGGGCGGTGCGGCTCCGGCGGCGGGTAGTCCTGCGGCGGCTGCGCAGTCCGTATTGCTCGCGCTCCAGTTTCCGCCCGCAACGGCGGCCGCGGCGGTGGCTCCGGGTGGTTTTACAAAGGGCGGAGAGCTGGAGAAGGCTTTGGGCGATAAGCTCAGTAAGTCTCCCGACCCAAAACAACGGAGCCTGGCGGCGTTAGCGTTGGGACTCTTAGGACAGATCTCTCAACCCCTCCTTAACGAGGGAAATGCCTTTGCCCCGAGCGCTTCAGGATATCGAGGCGAGACGCGAAGGCCGGGATCGGGTTACGGCTCGCGGCCAGATAGAAGGCCGCCACCTCGATTCACTGATACCTATTCACCGAGAGCTAGAGGCGACTTGGCGCGGGCCCTTCGGGATTCATCGCCTTCTGTGAGAGTTCAGTCGGCCTTTGCGATCGCGAGTAACGGGGGTACTCGGGTGGCGGTAAATACCGGTCCCCTTTCGCAAGAGCTCACGGTGATTCAGCCTCCGTTGCAGCAGGCATTGAGGGAAGCGGCGACGGCGCCTCAGCTCGCGACTTTAGTCGCGCCCCCGCCGGCTAGGTCTTTCACCTCTCCAGAGGGGATCCGCGATCAAGGAATCGACAACCTGATCAAGGAGGGTCTCCCGTTGCCCCCTCAGATTAAGAAGGACGTGTTCGATCGGGCGGAAAAGGGATCGACCGCGCAGAAAGAAAAGTCACTGGATCAGATCGTCCACGACTACACCGACAACACTTCCGCAGGAGCCTCGATGAAGGCGGTAAAGACGTTGGAAGAGGACTTGAAGGGCAAAGAAAATTGGCTCAAGAAAGCCGTCCTCGCGAAGATTGAAACGGACATTCTCGAAAACTGCGAGCAATGCAAATTAGACAATATCAATCGGCCGGCCAAATCAGAAAAACACGGTAACGCTGTCGTCGAACGAAGGGGAGCGCTTCAAAAACTCGTTGAGGACGGCAATCTCATCACCGACAAAAATGGCAACGGAGGTGCGCAATGAGAGCGACGGAATTCGTAATTCTCGTGAGTCTCTTATCAAGCTCGGCGTCCTTTGCCGAAAAAGACCATGACGGGGAGACGGTGCCGGGAAAGCCGGGGCGGATTGAAAATACCGAGCGCGAGAAGAATAGAAAACCCGCGGTGATTGAGAACCAATACATTGAGTGTGGGAGCGACGGAAAGGTGACTAATCCCGTCCCCAAAAAACTCGAGCCCAATCAATTTATTCGCGCGATGATCGTGCGAGATCTTAAGGATATGTGGTCTCTCGCGTCGGAATCGGACGTCCAAATGGAGGGCGCCGCCGAATGCACCACCGTTCTGACTGGTGCCGACAGTGAGCTACTTGGGCAGTACAGCTTGAGTTTCCAGAAGCAGTTTGAGTGCGCAGGTGATCCCCTTCGCCCGTTGGTTCCCGGACAACTGATTCCCGGAAAATCAAAGACTCATAAATCAATCCGGTACGTAGGGATTCTCCCGGAGAGAAAAGCCGATAACACGGGCCGAGTCGAGGAGACGAGAGACACAGGTCCAATTCAGTGGGTACCCACTCCCTGCGGGCTTCAAGACGAGGATACCGTCATAGCACTTAATAATCCGGAAGGCGCCGCCGTTATGAGGGGGTTCTCATTTAAAAGTAACTCTTGGGAATTGATAAGCGCGCACGAAGCGGACAAGTCGGCAGCAAGACTCCTTTCCGATCAGGCGAAAGAAAAAGGGCCCAATGCGGAAATGTCTCGACGATGCGTCAACTCTCTCTTGGGACGCATGAAACAAGATAAAAAGATGAAAGCTGGCGGAAATGTCGCTCCTTCGGAATCCGCCAGCCTACCAAAGGCAAAGAAGAAGAACTCCCTTGCTATGCCGAATGCCCAATCGAACGAGAATTCTTCGAGCATACAGCGTGAACAAGAAGCATACTTCGACGACTTCTTGTAGCCGCGCTGAGAAAACCATATACTGAACGCCATGTGTCATCGTGGCGCTAAATTCTTTTTTGCACTTCTACTGGGGGCGGTACTCGCTCCTAGCTTAACTCGGGCTGGCGATAGGCCGGAAGCCGAGCCAGATCAGATTCAGCGTTCGGCGCCCAATCCCAAGTCTGACGAGATTTATCTTGTCGTCAGATCCCGGCAGCCTTTCAGAGTCGTAAAGACTATCGATTTACCCAGTCGAGTCTATTTGAAGAAGTCGGTCATGCTGGGGAAATATCAGGCCTTCATTACAACTCGACGAGGTACACTGACAACGCCCGAAAGATATCTCCTGACTGGTTCCGTGGTCCGCGGAGATCGGTTTGGCGGGGAAAAAGAAGCCTTTTACATTCTCGCTGAGGATGGCGGGTGGAAGAAGCTCCCGGGTTCCGGACGTTCCGAACGCTATTTCGTTAAGGATGATAATAAACTGGGTGCGGAGTCATCGATGACTCCCAGCGAGCAAGAGAGCGCACCGTCGTCCTCCGTCGCCTCCACTACAAACACCCATTAAAAGCGTTCGACCTCAACCGGAACAACTCATCCGGCCAAACCGACCCGTCGTAAGGAAAGACTAAGTCCTTATCCTGAAGGTCGCGGCTCAACGAAGCCTGCACGTTCTTCTGGGCGGCTCGTTTGAACTCCGTATCCTCCGCCACCTGATGCTTCCTCAAAATCTCCTGATGCAGCTCCACCTTCACGAAGCGCATCTTCACAATCGCCTCACGCAGCTCGGCATTCGCGTTGCGCCACTGACGACGATACTCCTTCACCAGCACGCCCTTTAACCACGCCTGATTGGCCGCCAAGGCCTGCGCGCTCTCCGTCCAACCCAACGCCTTCACCGCCGCCACTTCCCTCTCCCGGCGCTCCAAGCCCCTCTCGACCATCGCCGTGTACCAATCGAGCTCCGGCGGCCGAGGCGGCGCGGCCAGGCGCGGCGCTTCTTCCATCGGCTTCGCCCATTTCTCGTTCACGCGGACGAAAGCGTCGAAATCCTTCTTCGAGTCCTCGTAATGACAAAGCTTCAAATTCGAAATGGCGCGCACCACGTAAATCTCAGGCGCGAGCTTGTCCTCGAAAAACGGCAAAGTCAGTGACGCCAAGGTCCCCCGCAACCGCTCCGAGTTTCCTTTGCGCAGCCAAACCCACAAAAGCTCTTCCTGCGCCTTCAAGTACGAATTCGTACTGACCGGCACGAGCTCGTACCACTTCTCGGCTTCGTCCAAATCGCCGTATTGATAATAAAGCCGCGCGAGCTGCAGAGTATTTTCCGAAAGCGTCTCCGCTTGAACCTTCTTGCCGGAAGCCGCCGCCGCTTCCACTTCCGTGCCGACCAAGCTAATCGCGGCCCGCACCATACCGTTACGCGCCATCGCCAAAGAGACCGAGCGCGCGAGCCGACCCCGCCAAGGATGCAACTTCGGCAAAGCGTCGAGAGATTCCTTCGCCGCAAGCCCGCGCCGAAACGACGTCCAAGCTTTCAAATGCCCGTACAAAGGCGTCTTCGGAAGCGCCGACACGATCTCTTCCTGCGCCGGCGTGAACAGAACCCCATTCTCTTCTAAAAGCGCGTCGATTCCCTTCTCGATCTCCGCCTCCAGAGCCGTCCCCTGCCCGCTCTTCTTCTTCAGGCTGACGAGCCACTCATCGACAAACGTCTGCGCAAGCTGCTTGTTCCACAAACAAGCCAACCGCTCCGACCCCTGACAAAAAGCATCCGCCTGCGCTCCTTGTACCTGAAACGCCAGACCGCAAAGGAGCAAAGAAAGGGACTTAAGCACCCTCACCTCCAAAAACGAAGCCCAAAGAAGCATGGCCGACGAAATGATTCACACGAGACGGACCGGTGCGAAGCGCCTCTTGAAAGTTATAATCTTTCAGGCCCACGCGGACACTCCAATGCCGGCCGAACCAAAATGCAAATCCCGCATCGGCGACAACCGCGAGTGAGTTCTGCTGTCCGATGCCGTTATCAGTGCGTACCATGCCGGCGCCCAACGCCCAGTACTGATCGAAGTAAAAGACCGAGTCCATGGAAAGCCGGAACTTTCCGTAAAAGAGATGGTACCCAAACGTCAGATCGCTTCTGAACTTAACGACTGCGACATCCGGGAAAATCTTCTCGTTATTCCATAGACGGTTGCCTTCCGCGCTAAGTGACGTAAAGACATGCGCGGCATGAAGACCCGTATAAAAACGATCCGTGAAGTAGAACCGCAAGTCCCCATGAATCTCATCAGACGTCACGAAGCTCGAAGGGCTGAAGTTTTTGGAGCCGCCGATGTCGAGCTCGATCCGATGCTTTAACGACGAGTACCTTGATTGCGCCGCGTAAAACCGTTCCGCCGGAACCGGCGCGGTCTTCGTGTTGTCTTCGAGACGCAAGGTTTTGAGCTCCGTCTCGAGCGACGTCGTGGCCTGAACCGTCCAAGGCAAAGCCAAAGCGAGCCAGAGTAATGACAGTTTCATTAACGCAACCTCTCCGATTTCGACCCCTCAAAAACCACGAGCACCGCCTTGCGGGTCACTACGTCCAAAGGATCGGAGCTCGCCCGCAAGTGAATCCGAATGGGGTACGTCGCGTATCCCGAAGACCCTGCCGCGGCTTTTGCCGAGCCGGCCGTTGGGCGCCAGCAGATTCGGTTTTGAGCAAATGTCGCCGACCCGGGAAGTCCTTCGACGGTCACGACCGCCGCGTTCTCCGGAACCTTGGCGAAGATGGCATATTCCGCCAGCTCCCCTTCGCGGAAGGCCATGACCTCCTCGAACCCCAGCTGATAGTCGTCGGGATTCTGACTCGGCTTGGCCGACATCAGGTTTCCCTTCGGGAACTCCAGCTGCTTGCCGCAACCCGCAACGACGATGGAAACGAAAAGCAATCCTAGGAATGATGCCTTCACGGTTTCTCTCCTTACCTGAGGATCAAGGCGCAGACTGATAATGGACTTCTGCTTCTTCCTTGAGCCCCGTGGCAAATGACAGGTCCTGGAACACGATTGAATTGTCGCTAGCTTCGTAAATCCAATAGCCGCCCACGCCGATGAGCCCCTCGGGGAGCTGCTGGCCTTTGTAGAACACCTTGATCGTGCCCGGGAGCGGCACGTTGGGCAGCATGATCTTTGGCGCGAACACGGCGCTCAAAATGATCTGCTTGGCTAAATCGAGTAGCGACTTGCCGAAGTCCTTGTCGCAAATGGGAAAGACTTTGCCCTTTGTTTCCGAAACGAACTCCTCGTACTTGCTGCCCTTGTAATCCCAGGCGTCGTCGGTGTTCTTACATCCCAAGTCCTTGGCGCCGAAGATGCCGTAGCCGAATACCGTCTTCAGATCGCCCTTTTTGCGCTCGAGATAACGCAGGAACTCATAGGCGGTCTCGGAGCTCTGCTCCGGAGCATCGGTAACGGTGATGATGGCAAGTCCCGCGCCGGGACGCAGGAAGTTCGGATTCTCGTCGAGCGTCTTCATTACGGGCTTAAACATCTGCTCGACGCTCGAGCCGCCGATTCCGAGTTTCTTAACGCCGTCGTTAAACGTCGCTACCGGCTGGGGCGAAAGATGCGACAGCACGTCCAAAGGCGTGAATCCGAGATAAGGCTTTTCCCTAACGTCGGTCGAGATAAGGCCCATCTTCCATTTCAGCGCCGTGATCTTCGTGTACTCGTTCATGAAGGCATCCATGTTATCCTTCACGGCCTGCTGATAGGGCGACATGCTCGCGCTATTGTCGATGACCCAAAGCATGTCGAGATCGTTGACGAGGGAGACGTCCTTCACGGTCTTGGTGATCACGTGCGACACGCTGATGCCGTAGCTCGCCTGACACGTCGCCTTCCCAAACGGACTGGTGACTTCGCCCTTGGCGATGAACTTACCCGAAGCTTTGGGATGGATGACGATTTTACCGGCGGGAGCCGTAATGGCCGTCTGATCGATTTTTGCCGAGACCACCCCGCCCGTCGAAGTCAGAGACAGCGTCACTTCCGCGCCAGATGCCACCAAAGGAGGCGTCGCCACCAAAGTGCAGCTCGGCGCGTCCACCACTTCGTACCTACCTTCGCACTTAGCCGAGCCACCTGGTCCGGTGACTTCGCCGACAGAAGTGAAGGAGCCGATGTTCATCGCCTGAATCATCTTCTGACCGACAGGCGAAGCAACACTCATGCCGTCGATGGTGCTCGCCGTGATATTGCCGACTCCGGTCAGAGTGAAAGTGAGAGAATTGCCCAAGGCCGTGGGAGTCGGCGCAGCGACAAGCTGGCAGCTCGGCGGCGGATCGAGAACTTGATAGTTCGCGACACAAGTTGCCTTACCGCCGGGGCCTTGCACCGCGGCCGTGACCGTGAACTTTCCCGGCAAAACGGGCTGAAGCGTCGCCTGGCCTTTAGGAAACGAAACGGAGTTGCCTTCAATGGTGGCGCCCGTGATTTTCCCGTTTCCTTCGACCTGTACGTCGAGCTTACCGCCCAAAGGCAATACGGCGGGGGAGACCGAGACTACGCACGTGGGCGCGCGGTCTCTGACCTCATAGGTCGTCTGACAAGTTCCCGTTCCTCCAGGACCGATGACCGTCGCGCTGATGGGGAAAACCCCCGCGGTATCCGTAGGAAGTTTCGCTTCGGCAATCGGAAAGGCCAATTTGATGTGCCCGATGGCGGCGTCCGTCACTTTACCCGAGGTCTTAAGCTTTGCGACGAGCGGATCGCCCACCAGCGTGGAAGTAGGGCTCGCTTCGAGTACGCAGGTCGGAGCGCGCTCCCGGATCTCATAAGAGAGCGAACAGCTGCTCGCGCCGCCGGGGCCGCGCACGATGGCTTCCGCGCGAAATCTACCCGCCGATTGCGGCGTCCATTCCTTAAAGGTTTGATTGCGGGCGAGCGGCGTTTCATCGAGCCGCACTTCCGTTGCGTTGCCTGTCACTTCCACCGACAGACGTAGCGAATCGCCGACAAAAGGATCGGAAGCCGAAACCGAAAGACGGCAGGTGGGGCGTTTTTCTACCACGGGGGACTCTTGAACGCTGGCTTGCCAAGGATAAAGGAAGGGGGCTTGCCGGTTACATCCACTAAGAACGCATACCCAGAGAACCGCGTAGGTAAACCCGGATGCGGACCTAAGAAGCTGGCGTATACCCCACCCCCGTCGCAGACTTAAAGCTTGTTTGGAAATTCAGAAATGGCCCCCACTCTCAATGGGTGCAAGGAAAGGCTACATTTCCGGGGAAGGAATTGTCAAAGGCGCTGCCTTTATTTTCTGAGCAGCGCGACAAAGCGAGAGCGTATTTTCGATCGAAAATACGACGACAAAGCTCAGATTCCGTAGTTTTTTTTCAGCCAAAGACCAAAAGCGCAAAGTCCGAGCCCGGCCGCCCAAAAACGCCAATCGTTTTGACTGAGCAGAGGTAAGCCGAGGCCGATACCCATGAGTAAATCGGGACCGTTCTTCTCCCTAAAAGCGCGCCAGCTGAGCCAGCTCGATAATAGGGAGAGAACGATCGCGATTATGAGTACGAAAGGATGAGCGGTGATTCCCATGCGCTACCTGTCGTGAGCAAAATGTGGCGAGGCATGCCCTCGATTGTCATCTGAGGCGAAGCTGGCGTAAAGCAAAGCTCTTCTCTCCTACCTACCCTCATCGAGTAACCAAACTAACGCTCCGCCCTGAATCGTCCGATAAGAAATCAGGGACTCCATGAAGCCAGGCTTACCTAAATTCTACGAGCGTAATCGAAGCGTTCGAAATCTCTTCAGCCTGCGTATCGCCGGCATCCTCACCGTCGCCTTCTATCCCACCTTTTGGATCCTCGATTGGTTCGTGATTCCCGATCACGTGGTTCTCAGCGGCGTCCTGAGAGCGATCTGCAGCCTCTACGGCGGTTTCTTGATATGGGGTAGCTACCATCAAAAAAGATGGATGAGAAAAAACTGCCGCCCTCTCACTTACGGACTAGGGCTCTCCCTCATCTGGTCGATTTCCATCATGTGCTGGGTTCACGTGGGTCTCGAGTCTCCTTACTACGCGGGCATCAATACCGTTCTCATCGTCATGACTTTGATGTTCTCATGGACCCGCAATGAAGCCGCCCTCTTTCACGCTCTGGTATACGGCTTTTACATTTCCCCGCTCGTTTTCGGCCTGCTCAAAGTGCACGACGTTCCCGCGATGCTGGGCAATCAGTTCTTCTTACTGACCACCCAGATCCTCACCTTTTTGTCCCAGGACCGCCGAGTCACAATGGAAATCAGGGAACTCACTCAGCGTAGGACCCTGCGGGGCTATCTCTCCCACATGAGAAAGCTCGCCACGACGGATGTCCTGACTAGCCTATTCAACCGGCGGCATCTGCTCGACTTGGGAGAGCGTGAGTTCAAGCGCTGCCTTCGCTACCAGCGCCCCTTCTCGGTGATTATCGCCGATATCGACTGGTTCAAAAAGGTCAACGACAACCACGGCCACCGGGTCGGCGACGAAGTCATTCAAGGCATCGCCAAGATCTTGAAAGCGAACGTTCGCGCGATCGACATCGTAGGCCGCTACGGGGGCGAAGAGTTCTTGATTCTCCTTCCCGAGACCGACTCCAAGCTCGCCGTCCAGGCGGTTTGCGCGCGCATTCAAAAAGCCCTGAAAGACAATTCCCTTACCACTTCGGTAGGCCAGTTGAAGGTCACTCTCTCCTTGGGAGTCTCAGACAACACGGAAGAAAAAGTCGAGCTACCTCTTCTCATCCATCGAGCCGACGTCGCGCTCTATGAAGCCAAGCGCTCGGGCAGGAATCGCGAAGTGAGCTGGAGCCGTGAGATGGAAACAAAATCCACTCTCGCCGCTTAGGGTAAGCGCTCCACCGAAAACGGCTTCGTCTCGTACTCTACCGGCGCGGGCGGCAACAAGAGCTCCCAAACCACCCGATTCATTACTATTGATAATTAGAATGTTTCGAATAGAACTGTTCTGCCAAACCGAAGGACTAGCCATGACCTTGGACCAATTGAAATACTTCACGGCGGTGGCCACTTATCAGCACGTAGGGCGCGCGGCCAACGCGGTAGCCATCAGCCCAAGCGTCATCAGCGCCTCCATTTCCTCTTTGGAAGAGGAGCTAAAGTGCGAGCTCTTTCGAAAACGGGGCCGCGGCATCGAGCTCACACCCGATGGCGAAAGGCTTCTCGAGAAAAGCAAAGCGATCTTAGCCACTGTCGACGGTCTTAAATCCGAAATGAAGCAGGAGCCCCAGTCCTTCTCTGGCCGCTTTCGATTGGGCGCAAGCCATTTTCTCGCCTCCCGGCAGCTACTCGCCGGCTGGATCGCGCTCCACCAAGCGCACCCTCGGCTCGTGGCCGACCTTCATTCGATGAACACCGTCCACGCCATCGCCGAAGTGCTCTCCGGACGCCTGGAGCTGGCCGTTTGTTGCAGCCCCTTAAAGCACCCCGACTTGAGCGAGACCGTGCTGCAACGAGGACAGCTCGTCGTCACGGTCCGAAAGAATCACCCGATCCTAAAAAAGAGCCAGCGCGAGCAAATTCGCTTTCTCGCCGAGCACCCGGCCATCATTCACAAGTCGTCTCAGGGAGTCGACGTCTGCGAAACGCATCCCGTCTTCGATCGCCTGGGCTTTCAGCCAAAGATCGACATTCACTTCGATAGCGACGACATCGCGGTCGAAGCCTTGGTTACCTCCGATCGCTGGAGCTTCTTGCCCGATGTCGTGGTGACGTCTCAGCCGGAGCGGCTACAGATCGTCCGCCTGCCGCGGGTCGCCGGAAATGCGCCTTATCATATTTCGGCGCTCGTCCACCGGGAGCGAGTCTCCGACAAAGTGCTCCAGGCGCTCGTGCAGTCGCTCAAGGCCTGCGCCCAAAGCTAGTGCTATACTGAGCGAGGTATCCCCTCGGAACGCTCAGTGATCAAACTCTTTAAAAACTGTCTCCTTACCTTACTCATGGCAACGGCCTTTTGCCGATCGAGTGAAGCCGCCTGGCACATCGGGATCGAGGGCTTTAGCGGCTACGCGAGGTCCACGGTACCTCAGGGGTTTAGTCAGCCGTCCTTGATGGAAAGCGGCGTGGGTCTTGCCGCGGGGTTTGGCTTTCGGCATCTCATGATTGGCGCCGTGACGGATTACCGCTGGATCACCCAAGTCTCGTCACCGACCAACGGCTCGGGCAATCGACGGGGCGAGCGGTGGAACACCGTGGCGCCCACGCTCTTTATCTTCTTCAATAAGTTTTCCGTGCAGCTGGAAGCGGAGCTACTCGGCGATTACAAGCTCACCAATCTCACCCCCGAAGGGGCCCGGGTGATGTACCAACGTCCTGTGGGCGCGAAACTGACGTTTGGCATTCCGGTTTCGACCAAGGTTTCTATAGGGCTCTATGCGGAGGCGGTTCTCTTCCGCACTCAAACCGTGACTGAAACGAAGGAGCTCCATCCGCCGCTAAACGCCTGGTCCACCGGCGCGCAGCTTATTTGGACGCCTTGGAGGCGAAAGAAATGAAAGCTTTCGCTCTCGGCCTCGCCATGCTCTTAGTGACTGGTTGCGTAAGAACCGGCTACCCGGGCCTCATGTGCGGCTATAAGGGAAATTGGGCCGCTATCGACGATTTCGCGCTCGTAACGGGAAAAGATGCCGCCGGCTATCGGCCCACGAACGATAAGCTCGGCAATCTTTTTGTCGTCGGCTACGGCATGGATTCCTCCAATCAGGAACATTGGATCGTGCGAAAAAGCGCGGACCGCGGAGACTCGTGGACGACAGTCGATGATTTCCAGCTTCAATCGGGAAAAGGCTCCATCGGCCTGGGCTTACTGGCACAGCCCTCCGGAGGCTTACTCGCCGTGGGTTACGCGCTTGGCGATACGACTTACGAATGGGTGGTGCGAAAGAGTAGCGATGCGGGAGCGACCTGGACGACTCCAGATAATTACACCCTCGCCACGGGACGTACGTCGTCCGCCAACGCCATCGCTCAAGACTCTGCGGGAAATACCTACGTTCTCGGGACAGCCTCCGACAGCGGCAACGCCTATCACTGGGTCGTCCGAAAGAGCCAGGACGGAGGCGCGACTTGGGCGACCGCCGACGATTACAATGCGGCGAGCGGTAAAGACGCCTCCGCGGAAGGCGCGGTCGTCGATGACTTGGGTACCGTTTACGTTACCGGAAATGCGACCAACGCCGACGATCTCTCGCGCTGGACGATCCGAAAGAGCGTTACCAAGGGCCTTTCCTGGACGACGAGCGACGAGTACGTGAAAGATGCCACTCATCCCTCCATCGCGTCGGGCATAGCCGTCGATTACGACGGTACTTTGGTTGCCATTGGGTACGCGCAGACTTCCGCGGCGTTCCCGCTTTGGACTGTGAGAAAGAGCGAGGACCAAGGGACGAGCTGGACGACCGTGGACGAGTACTCGCTCGGCACTGGCCAAGAATCGCAAGCCAATTCCGCGGTCATCGATCCCTTCGGGAATTTCTACGTCGTGGGAAGCGCTGTCGATCTGTCGGCGCACCGTCATCTCGTTTTGAGAAAGTCCGCCGATCGGGGAGCCACGTGGACGACGCTTCATGATTATCAAGTTGCGGCCGATGCCGACACCGCAGGC
>JAYUGC010000097.1:0-4626 GCA_043767805.1 Pseudomonadota bacterium
AGTCGCAGGCGGGCGGGGATCCGTCGGCGCGGTCTCGGGGACGGGGCCGCGCTCGAGGACTTGCTTCGACGCGAGCTCTTGTTTGCAGGCTAATTCAAATCCGGCCTGACAAGCTTGGCGGTAGAGCTCGAGCGCTTCCTTGAACTGCTTTTGATTGAAAGCGATTTGCCCGAGCAGGTAGACCGATTCCCGCGCTTCGGGAACTTGCATATTGTTATTGGCCGCCTGGAGGATCTGCTGCAGATAGCGGATGGAGCCGTTGGGATCTCCGCCTTGGAACTTCAAGTACGCCATGATGAGCAGCGGTTTGTTAGAGGCGGGATGGCGCTCGATCCATTTCTCGACGGTGGTCGTGGCGCCGGCCAAGTCTCTTAGCTCCAGCCGCAAGATCGCCGAATGCTCGAGGAGCCAAATATCGTTAGGCTCCACCAGCAAACCTTGCTCCACGGACGCGAGCGCTTCCGTCTTTTTGCCTTCCTGATCGTGCAGGTGAGTCTCTAGCTTGTAGCCAATGGAGCTCTCCGGCGCGAGTTGCTTTTGCAAGGCCTTGGCGAGAATCATGACGTTCTCGGCGGGCTCTTTCAGCTCTTTGTGGAACTCGAGCAGAAGCTGAGCGACTTCGATGAAAAGCGCTTTGGAGTGCTGGCCATTGGTGACGAGCTTATTGATGGCTTCCATTTCGCCGTGCGCGGCTTCCATCTGACCGGCTTTGATGTAGAGACGGACGAGATTGGTGTGCACCAGCGGATCGCCCGGCGAAAGCTCTTTAGCCTTCAGATACAACTCGATGGCTTCGGGGTGTTTACGCTGCAGCGAAAGAATATTGCCGACCAGCATGTACGCGTCGGCCAGGGTGCTGAACTGAGTCTGTAGCTCGCGCGCTTTTTTGAGCGCATCGTCGACGCGGCCCTGCGAGAGCATTTTTCGCACGGGAGAGGCTGCCGATTCGAAGGCGTTATCGGCCGTAGCGTCCGGCGAAGGAAGGCGGCTTGAGGTGAAATAGTAAGCAACGCCCGCGAGCAGTAAAAAGCCGAGGGCGATGTTGCGGGCACGGCCGCCGAATCTCTTGGCGCCCAAGCTCAGGCCGGAAAGCGTGGCGCGGGCGCGTGGCGGCTCCGGCTCATCGACCAGCTCGGTCTCGGGATCTTTGCGTTTTCGGGGAGGGAGCTTCAAAGTGGGGCGTGCGGGCTTTTCGGCAATCTCTCCCGACAAATCGGAATCGGCATCGGGAAGCGCCATCGGCGCTTCGGCGGCGGCGGCGATACCCGGTTCCACCCGGCCGGAGTTGGAAAGACTCAGCTCTTTGGCCTGCCGCTCGGTTTTTTCACGCTGCAGCTGATCGCGGACTTTGGAAACGCTCGTCTCTTCGTCGAGAGGAGCGCCGATTTGGCAGTCGAAAAGCGTATTACCGAGCAGGAGCTTGTCGCCATCTTTCAGCTCGCCGGCTTCAACCGACGCGCCATTTAGCACCGTTTTGTTGAGGCTCTTCAGATCGGTGAAGCTCAGCTTCTGCGTAGTCGCATCGTAGTGGATCGCGATGTGCGAACGAGAGACGCGCGGGTCATGCACCAAAACATCGCCTTTGGTGCGGCCGATGACGGCGGTACCGTTGGCGAGGGGGATCACTTTTCCCTTGTCCTTGCCCTCGATGATGACGAGGCGAGGAACGATTTTTGGCTTGGGGACCATCGCTCATCTTTTCGGAATTGTAAGGCTTTCCCTTGAGGGAAGACCGAAAATGCCGCAGCGTCCGGATGAGCTGGATTTTAGAGCGGAATATTAGAGGGTTAGACTCGAGTCTAGGCGGCCTGCGGGACCATATCGCGCAGCGCTATCGTCTTTTCCATCTTGAGCTCCCCGTCAATGAGAGCGCCGGGGAGGATCTCGATGGAGGGGGCCGAGAGGGTGCCTTGCACCATGGCGGTGGGCATCAAACGAATGTGAGTCGCCGAACGGATGTCGCCTTCGATACGGCCTTCGACCAAGACCGGGCCCTGGGCGATGATGTCGCCGTGAATCCAGCCGGATTTGCCTACTTGAATGGGCTCGAGACTCTCTTGGATTACGTCGCCGTCCACCACGCCAAAAACTTGCGTGCAGGAATGAAAGGTAAGCGAGCCTTTGATCTGACTGCCTTCGGCGATGAGAGACGGCGGCGCGATTTCGATGAGCACGGGTTTATTCCTCTCGCTCGATGGTTTTGCGTTCGTGGTGGGTGCGGTTGCCTGCGTTGTCGAAGAGGTACACGTTCAAGGCGAGCGGTCTCAGAAGCTTGCCGGTGTTGAACTTCACCGTCGTCTGGAGCGCGCGGGAGAAGCGGAAGGCTTTGCGAGGAAGCGCTTCCAAATCTTGCTGGGAAAGATCGTCTTTCGTTTGATTGCTCGGGTAGGTGAAGAAACGGCGCCGGACGTTTGAGCCGGGATTGGCCGAGCCGATGCGCGGGATTTCCGTTTCGAGAATGACGAGCAGCTGGCCTTGAGCGACGCCAGCGGCGACAGGCACCATGGACACTTTCGCCTGGCAGCCGTCGTCGGCGCACGTCACGACGAGATCGGCGACACGCGCCGAGATTCCGGTCGCGCCGGGAACCGCCGGCTTGCTCTCAGCCGCAGCCGTGGCTTGAGCAGCAGGGGAGATCGGAGTGGCGGGGGCCGGCGCTTTCGTTTTCAGCGGCTCGGGGCCCGCGACTTGGGAAGTCGCCACGTTACGATCGGCGAGCTGAATGGCTTGCGTCAATTTCTGGGTCGTCTCATATTCGAGGACTCGTTCTTGAAGTTTGCGGCTCACTTCGAGCTCGCGGAAGAAGAGCAGGCTTCCCGTGAAGAAAACGCAGTAAGCGATGCCGAGAAAGAGGACGAGGCCGACCAGCTTTTTCGAGTTCACGCGGACGGCGTAAGGCGAGCCGGTACCGGCGTGCACTTGCACGAACAAATGAGGACGAGTCCAAAAAGGGGCTTTGGCTGCCATGGGGGATTCGCTTCTTTGGGGTTTTAGGGAACGGAGGCTAGAATGCCAGGAGGATCTACCCATTCAGAATAACCCGGTTCGCATTGGAAAGCGAACCGTGAGGAAGCGATGCAGCAAGGCACCAACAACGTACAGCGCCAGATCAAAAAAGCTTCCTACCTCCTCATGGGAAGCATCTTGCTCTCCCGGGTGGTCGGTTTTTTTCGCGAGTGGGTTTTGGCCCACACCGTGGGCGCGAACGGGCTCACCGACGTCTATTACGCTTCGTTTACGATCCCCGATTTTCTGAATTACCTGATGGCCGCGGGGGCTTTGAGTCTTTCGTTCATCCCCGTGCTCTCCTCCTTTTTGACGGCGGGAAAAAACGACGAGGCCCGCCGGCTTTTTCGCGTGACGTTGACCATCATGGGCTCGGCCTTGGCGGTACTGATACTAATCGCGGAAATCTACGCCGAGCACCTCGCGCTTTGGGTCTCACCTGGCTTTGATGCCGAACAGTTAAAGCTCCTCGCTTATCTCATCCGGATCATTTTGCCGGCGCAGCTTTTCTTTTTCTTCGGCGGGGTCGCAACGGCGGTTCAGCACGCTCACGGGCTTTTCATCTATACGGCGGTCGCGCCGATTATCTACAACTTAGGGATCATCGTTTTCGGTCTCGCCATGCAAAAGGACTATGGCGTCGTTGGGTTCAGCGTCGGAGTCGTCGCGGGAGCGGCGGTGGGCCATGGTCTCGTGCAATGGTGGGCGCTTCGTAAGCTCAAGTTCAGCATCCTTCCCGATTTCTCCCCGACACCGGAAGCCTGGGTGGGGTTCAAACGCTATTTCTGGCTGAATATTCCCATCATGCTCGGCTTTTCCATCGTTGTGACCGACGAATGGTTCGCGAAATACTTCGCAAGCTCCCTCGGCCCCGCGGCGGTGAGCTATCTGCAATACGCCCGCACCCAGATGCGCATTCCAGTTGCGGTCATCGGCCAAGTGGCGGGGGTGGCGAGCTTTCCCTTCCTGGCGCGGCTCTGGTCGGCCGGCGACTACGCGGCTTACGGCCGCACGCTCTTGAAAGAGATCCAGAAAATTTGGGCGGCCTCTCTCGCGGCGACCATTCTTTTCGTGACGCACGCGGAACCGATCACGCGCGCGATTTACGGCGGTGGAAAGTTCGGGGAAGCGGATATCGCCGCGACGGCGAGCGTGCTTCGCTACTTTGGCCTCGGTATGTTCTTTTTGACCGTGCAGGGCCTTTGTTCCCGCGGTTTCTACGCCGCGCAAAAGACTTGGCTGCCTTCGTTACTCGGTACGATCGTGAGTGCCTTTTCCGTCGGAATCTACTGGTACTTCGCACGGCTCTGGCAGGTGGATGGCCTCGCCCTCGCCGGATCTCTGAGCTTTGCCGCCTACTCGATATCGCTCTTCATGCTTTTACGGCTGCATTTGCGCCGGCATTGCCCCGAGCTTCCCTTGGCGCCCTTTTACAAGTTTTGCGTGCTTTGGGCTTTGGCGGGAGTGTTGCTCTGGGGGCTAGCGGAAGGTGTCTTGAGACTGCCGCTGTACCAAAGCACCCGGATAACGGCTTTCGCCGACATTATCCTCGCGACCATCGTCGTGGCGGGTACCTCGCTTTGGCTATTGCGGAAACCCTTTGCCCGGCTTACCGGAGGG
>JAYUGC010000098.1:0-12417 GCA_043767805.1 Pseudomonadota bacterium
CCCCATCACCGTTATTGCGGCGCAACTCGCGGTCACGATTTCGCCGACGGTGGAAGGCGGCTATTGTAGCGGGGAGCACAGGGTGCAAGTACGCGACGCTCTCGGAGTAGCTTTCAATTACACGGGGTCGATCAGCGTCACTGGGCTTAGCGGTGACCTTTATACGGCGAACGACTGTAGCGGCACCGCTCTCTCCAGCCTTAACTATTCTAATAGCAGCACGGCTAGCTTTTACGTGAAGACGCTTCTCATCGGTAATCAGGGCCTGACGTTCGGATTGCCAGCTGATCCGCCGTCTCTTGCCGTCAATTTACCTTTCACCGTAGTGAGCACTTCCGCTCCTTACGATCTAGTGCTCGATCAAGTTTCCGCGTCGCTTAGGCTCGGCGAGTATGGGACCACTCAAGCGCGAGTGCGGGTCAAGAACTCGGCGGGAACTATTTTTACTCCCGCGGCACCGGGATTCGGCGTCACCGCGTCCATTAATAGCGGAACGGGTGAGCTCAGCACTTCGTCCTCGACGACTGGCACCACTTCTCTTGGGTTGACCCTTGGAGCTTCCGCGCTTTTCTTCGTGAAGCCGACGACCGTGACTCTCGTGAGTCCCAAAGTTGGCTATCAGGTCACCGGAACTTATAGAGGCCGGGTGATGACGGAGGTCTCCGGCGATATCACGGTGCTCGTCGTCGCCAAAACCGTGAAGCTTTATGCCGGTAGCGAAGGCGCGGAAATCAACTCGCTGGCGCTCGGTTCCGGAGCTTGCAGTCCTCAAATGACGGTGACCTTGCGGGACGGTCTTGGCCGCCGCTTCACCGCCGCCGCCAATACCACGGTCACCGTGACGTTTGGCGCGGGCCCGACGCTGTCTCTCTTCCACGACGAGAACTGCTCGGATCCGGTGACAGCGGGTAGACCCATTTCGATCAGCGCGGCCGGCGTATCCGATATTTTTCATTTTCGCGAGAGCAATGAAGCGGTCACGAGCCGCACTTTGACGGGCAGCTCTACGGGAGTCACGGCGGGAACTTTCCCCGTCACCTTTAGCCGCCAGCCGTTCACGGCGGATCCTGGTTTCGGCACGAACGGCACGCAATCCGTAAGTTTGGACGGTATCGACGTGGTTTCCGGCTTGGTCCAGAGCTCCACCGGAAAATATATCGTCGTCGGCCGGACTCGGGCCGGCACCGGCCAGTTTCGGGCGGGCGTTGCGATGCTTTCCGCCTCGGGTAAGCTGGATTTGGGCTTCAATACCACCGGCAAGCTGGGCTCCTCCGGAACGGGCACCGTCAATTGCACCGAGGCGCGAGCAAACGCGGTGGTCTCCGTCGGCTCCGCTTTCTTCATCGCGGGCAAGTGCGATTCCGATTTCTTCATGCAGAGAATCAATGAAACGGGAAGTGTTCTCGTGTCCGATCGCGCTACCTTCGTCCCGGCTACGGCCGAAGCGTTTGCCATAGCGGCTTCCTCGGGCGGCAATGTTTACTTGGCGGGAGTCGCCGTTGAAGCGGCGGGAAATCAGTTCGCGGTGGCTCGCTACAATTCGTTGGGTGTCCCGCAAGGGGCCGTTGAGATTCCCTTGGGCGCCCTCGGCACTTTAGTCGACGTAAAAGGAATGACCGTGCAGCGCGTGGGCGTGGTGGATAAGCTCGTGCTTCTGGCGACGATCAAGAACGCGGCGAACGACAACGACATGGCCCTTTGCCGGATGGTCGATTCTCCGACGCCCGGTTTGGACACGGGTTTCGGGACCAACGGCTGTCAGATGTTCGATAACGCGGCCAGGGCGGATTCCGCGGCGGCCTTGCTTGTCGTGGGAGGCAAGCTGCTCGCGGTCGGCACTTCGGCGGCGGCCGATGCCTCCACCTCTTCTTTCCTGATGGCGCAAACGGATGCGAACGGAGCGCTCGATTTGGGTTTCGGTAACGGAGCCGCTCATCTGGCGACCCACGCTAACGGAAAGATAGAAGCTTTCGCGGCCGCTTCCTTCACGAGCAGCACCGGCCAGATTCTCGTGGCGGGCCATCGCTTGGTCTCGAGCGATCCGTCTTGGTACGTGGCGCGTTTCTCCGCGTCGGGCGCTCTGGACGGCGCTCCCGCGCCGAGCTCCAAGATTTTCCCTAATACCGTCGTCGATACCAACCAGCCGGAGTTCGTCGGCGGCGTCGTCATAGGCTCCGACAATAAGCCGGTAATCGCCGGCCCCGTTGGGGCGAACCTATGGGTCACTCAGGTCCTTCACTAACCAATGGTAACTAAAAGGATTTCTGGCGCGGTCGAAAGCGGTTTGCCGATCTTGCCACCGTACCCCTTTGCGTTAAGCTAGCGCCGAATGTCGCTGCTACCACCTATTTCCGCGGCTCCTCACGAGCCGAAGCTGCCTCGCCGCTTTCCTTGGTCGACCTTTGGCCGCCCCGAAAGCGCGGAAGAGTTTCTATCGAAGTGGCGGTTGGAGCGTTCCTCTTCGGCTTACGTGCCGGGACTGCCCACGGTCTCGTGGGTGCTGACGTCGCCGCTCGCGCAAAACGATCCCAATCTGAACACTTGGTCCGTCGAATCGCTGGCGACTCAGTCTTATCCGAAAGTCGAAGTCATCGTGGCGGGAGATTCGACGCCGGAAACGACCGCCGCGAATTTCAGAGTGTCTCCGGGCGTGGGAACGTTTGCGGAACGAGCCAATCGGGCGGCGCGGATGGCGGAAGGGGAATGGATTGGTTTCTTGGAAGGCAACCTGCTGCCCAGTCCCATCGCTTCGTTTCAGTTACTTCGCGAGGCCGTGGCTTCGCCGCGGGGAAAGCTCGTGTACGCCAACGAAGCGCGGGTAGACGCCAAGAAACTGAAAATGCTGGGGTGGCTCGGAAAGCCGCGGGCCAGCTGGTACACGCTCGTTCATTTCAACTACATCGGTTGGTGCTGGATCGTGCGGAAAGAAACCTTCCTCGCCTTGGGCGGGTTTCAGGAGCTTTCTGCCGACGAAGCGGTTCACGATTTTCTTCTGCGTTTTTTTGAAAAGGAAGACGCGGCGCTTTGCGCGCACGCGACTCTCTTTTACCGGTTTCAGGATAAGGTTCCCGCTTACGGCGCCGAGTTTCGGCAAAGTTTGTCCGAGCGCCTGAGAGCCAAGGGTTTGAGCGCCATCCTCGATTGGTCTTCCGATAAAGACGGCGATCATGTTGCCATCACGCCCGTTCCGAAAGTCCGGCCCGCGGTTTCCGTCATTACTTGTTTTCGCGACAAGAGCGAGTGGACGATACGCTGCTTGGACGCGCTCGAAGCCCAGGAAGGCGTCGATCTCGACATCATTCTCGTCGACAACGATTCTTCGCCCGAGCACCGTGAGCGCATCGAGGCGCGCCTCGCTCACTTCAAGCATCCGGCCCGCCTCGTGTCTCACGAAGGGCCCTTTCATTTCGCGCGCATGAACAATCAGGCCGTGCGCCAGTACGCCAAGTACCCGCTGATTTTCCTGCTGAACAACGACGTCTACCTGAAAACGTCCGACGCTATTTTCCGGGCCGCTGCTTGGGCCGAGCTCCCCGATGTGGGCACGGTGGGCATCCGGCTTTGTTATCCCGACGGCCGCGTTCAGCATGAAGGCATTCGCGCCGCAGCCGGAGGCCCGGGAAGAATGGTCCAAGTCGGGCACTTTCCCAACGTGCACCGTTTGAGTCTCGAGACCCGGGAAGTGTTCGCCAATACGTTTGCCGCGTGTTGCTTTCGCCGTGAAGTCTTCGAGAAGGCGGGCGGTTTGTGTGAGCTCAATTGGGTCAACGGTTTTGGAGACGTGGCGTTTCAGCTGGGTTGCCTCGAGCGCGGATACCGTCAGATTTATCTGGGCGGTGTCAAAGGCACCCATCAAGAAAGCGGAAGCCGCGGGCTCGCTTATGAGTATTGGGAAGAGATGACGCTCGAGCTGCGTTACTCGGAATTCTTGAAACGCATGGTGCGCGAGGATTTGGCGTGGCACCCCGTGGAAGGGCCGGGAAAGATGGCTCTCGGCGTGGTCCGGCAAACGGCGTCGTGGTTCCTCCGTGCGGCCGCCCCCGAGCTCGCCGTACCCCTCAAAAGAAGATTGAACGCTTTGAAAAGGCGGTTCACTATGGAGTCAAATGGGCTGGATTGAACAAAGACTCCGGGAAAATCTCGAGGCAGGCATTCGAGCCAAGGAAACTCTGCTCGCCGATGCCCCTCGTCTCGAAGCCTTTAGCGGTGCCGTGGAAGCCGTCGTTCAGTGCTACCAAAATGGTGGCAGACTCTACATTGCGGGAAATGGCGGATCCGCCGCGGACGCTCAGCATTTGGCGACCGAGTTCGTCGCGAAGCTCGCGCGGCCCAGAGCCCCGCTTCCGGCCGAAGCGCTTACCGTCGATACTTCGATGCTGACCGCCATCGGGAATGATTTTGGTTTCGAGTTTGTCTTTTCCCGTCAGATCGAGGGAAAGATGACCCGCCGGGACGTGTTCCTGGCCATTTCTACTTCGGGCGACTCTCCGAATATTTTGAAGGCTCTCGAAGTGTGCCGTTCGCTTGCCATCGTTTCCGTGCTGCTTTCGGGCCGGGACGGCGGTAAGGCTAAGGGCTTGGCCGATCACTCTTTACTCGTTCCTGGCGACACCACCAGCACGATTCAAGAGCTGCACATGGTGCTCTACCACACGCTGTGTGGCTGCGTGGAAGAGGCGATGTTCCCCGTACGCGTGGAGCACACGCTGCGTACTTCCGCCGAAGCCTCGCACCCCTCGCCCTAGGGCTTACGAACCAAAACCAAAATGACAAACCGAGATGGCAATTACGGAAGCTCGCAGACTTACCTGAGACAGATCCGCAGAATGGACTCGAGTGTGGACCTTCTGGATCCTTGGGCCAACGTCATGTACCAGCTTCACGCCACCGAGCTCTATAAAAAGGCGGCTAACGGCGGCGCCGCGTACCTTGAGAGCAAAGGAATGTGGAAGTAGACGGCCTCAGGGCGAGACAGGATCGGCGCGGACGAACCGCAGGCACGGTTCCGACAGCGAACTCTGATAATCGTGTTTGGAATTGGCGACGAGATAGCGATTGTCTCTCCCCGCAAACGAAGCCGGGAATTTTTTCAGCGTGGCTGGATCCGCGATGACCCTTTGTAAGGTATAGCCCGCTTCCAACAAGGTCTTGCCGGTGGGCGTGCCGGCGGCGGCCTGTTCAGGAGTCAGGCCGGCCCGAAGGCCGTCCGTGAAGACCTTGTAGTTGGTGTGAGCCACGAGGCTCTCGATCTTGGCGGGTTTTTTTTCCACCGCCTGAAACATGGCTTCAATGAGACGCTTTCCAAGCTTCTGATCCCGATACTTGGGTACGACTTCTCTCACATTCAGCGCCAGGAATTCGGGATAATCCGAGAAGCGGATGAACCCCACCGTCTCTCCATCCCGGGCCACGTCGATCTGGTGAGCCCACTCTTTCGAGTAGGTGCCTGTTCTCCATTTGTAGTGCGCGGAAAAGGTAAAGCCTTCGGGAAGGGAAACGCCCGTGGGCAAGTCCGTGCTTTGAAAATCCGCTCCAATGAAATTCGGGTGGGTCTGCGAGTCGAAAGGTTTGTAATGCTGAAAATCAACGCTCAGGCTCGGCGAGCTTCCATTTAGATCGTGCGTGAGCTCTATCTCGGGTGCGATTTGCTTCAACAGGGCGCTGCAGGCATCCGAGTTGACGGGTTTGGTTTGGTCCAAAGGGTCGGCGGTGCGAGCCTCGAAGCTGAGGCCCAGTAGGACCGCTAAGACCCAAATCTTCGGATAACGAGCGGTCCTGCTCATAGGCGCCTAGTCATTCGACGGTCACCGACTTTGCGAGGTTGCGCGGCTTGTCCACGTCGGTGCCTCTTTGAAGCGCGATGTAATACGCGAAGAACTGCACCGGGATGCTGAGGAGTATCGGACTCAGGCCCCAGGAACATTTCGGCATGGGAACGAAGAAGTTAGATTCCTTCTCGAACGTTTCGTCGCCCACCGTGCCGACAGAGAAAATCTGGCCGCCGCGGCTTTTCACTTCCTGAAGATTACTCATCATCTTCTGGTAAATGGTCTTCGAGGCGCGGTTTAAAGTCTCCGCCCCTTTGTACTTATAGGGCTGATCGTCCGGGGCGAGGGCGATGATGGCCGTATTGCGATCGATGAGCGCGATGGGCCCGTGCTTCAGCTCTCCCGCCGCATACCCTTCGGCGTGAAGGTAGGAAATTTCCTTCAGCTTGAGTGCGCCTTCCTGGGCGATGGGATAGAGAATGCCGCGGCCCATGTAAAAAAAGAAAGTATTGTTCTGATGCTCGAGAGCGACCTTCTCCATCTGTTTTTCACATTGCAGGACTTGTCCCGCGAGAATAGGAAGCTTCAACAGATCTTGGGTCAGCTCCGCGCAAGCTTCCTGGGGAAGGGCGCGGCTCACGAGGCCTAGCTCCAAAGCAAACATGTAAAGCATGGCCACTTGGGTGGTGAACGCTTTTGTCGATGCCACTCCGATCTCAGGACCGGCGTTGGTGTAGAGGACCCCGTCCGATTCTCTGGCGAGCGAGCTTTCCCGAACGTTGCAGATGGCGAGCGTGCGGATGCCCTTCGACTTGGCCTCCTGGCAAGCGGCCAACGTATCGGCGGTCTCTCCCGACTGCGAGACCAGGATCACCAGGGTGGATTTACCCAGGAGCGGATCGCGGTAGCGAAACTCGGACGCGTAATCGACGTCCACCGGAATCTTGGCGAATTGCTCGATATAGTTTTTGCCGACGAGACCCGCGTGCCGGGCGGTGCCGCACGCGACGATGGAAATATTCTTGATCCCGTCCAAAATGCCGGGCGTCGTTTTCAGGCCGGCCAATGAAATCACGCCTCTAGCGTGATCGATGTTGTTCTCTATGGTCTGGGTCAGCGCCCGCTGCTGCTCGTGAATCTCTTTGAGCATGTAGTGGCGATAGCCCTGTTTCTCCATCTGGTCCGGCGTCCAGTTGATCGCCTTTATTTCCGGCTTGATCTCCGTGCCGTCTTCTTTCTTCAGCTGAATCGAATCGCGGTGGAGGAGCGCGACCTGACGATCGTGGAGATACACGATCTGGTTCGTGCGGTGAAGAATGGCCTGTACGTCGGAGGCGAAGAAGTTCTCTCCTTTACCCACGCCCAAAAGTAGCGGCGCGCCGTTGCGCGCGCCTACCAGGAGGTCGGGCTCCCTTTCAGATAAGATGACGAAAGCGTACGATCCTTTGAGGCGTGGCAATACGACCCGCACCGCGGCTTCGAGGGATTTGCCAGCTTGCACTTCGATGTCGATGAGGTGCGCCACGATTTCCGAATCGGTATCCGACTTGACCGTGCGGCCCAGGCGTAAGAGCGCGCTCTTGTGCTCGAGGTAGTTCTCGATGATGCCGTTGTGAACCAGCGTCACCGCGCCGACTTGATGCGGATGGGCGTTGGTCTCAGTTGGCGCACCGTGAGTGGCCCAGCGCGTATGGCCGATACCGACCGACCCCGTGAACGAATGATCGGTCAGCCGCTCTTCCAGGCGGTGGATGCGCCCTTCACACCGAAACACTTCCGTATGGCCTTTCTCCAAGATCGCCACGCCAGCGGAATCGTACCCGCGATATTCAAGGCGCTTCAGGCCGTCCAGGAGGATGTTCTTCGGGTCTTGCGAACCTATGTAACCGATGATGCCGCACATGATGAAATCATATTTGATTCCCTCTGGGCCGTCGATTACCGTCTTGAGATCAGGATTAAATCATCTCCAATGAGGCCTCCCCTGCATAGGGCGCTCGATGTTCTTCTCGCCGTAGGGGGACTCCTGCTGCTTTCCCCGTTCTTGCTGATTCTCACCCTATTGATTCGCCTCGATTCTCCGGGCCCGTCCTTATTCCGCAGCCGGCGCGTCGGAAAGCTCGGCGGCTCGTTCGAGATGTTCAAGTTCCGGACCATGGCGGTGAGCGGCTCGCGCTCCAGCCTGGTGACTCCCGACAACGATCCGCGCATCACCCGGGCGGGCCGGTGGCTGCGTCCGCTGAAAATGGACGAGTTGCCTCAGCTCATCAACGTGCTGATGGGCGACATGACGTTCGTGGGCCCGCGCCCGCAAGTTCCGCAGCTGGTCGCCCTTTATTCGGATTCCGAGATGCGCATTCTGGACGTGCTTCCGGGCATTACCGATCCCGCTTCGCTGCGTTTCTGGAACGAGGGCGCGCTGCTTCGCGGCTGCGCGAACCCGGACTCGGTATATCTAGAGCACATTCATCCGGAGAAAATCCGTCTGAGCCTCAATTACATCGAGCGGAGATCTTTTTTCTCCGATATCGGCATCCTGTTCAAGACGGTCGGCGCTTGCTTTAGTTTCGGCGGCGTTTTCTGGACAGCCCGCTCTAACGCGTTGATCACGCGATCTTGAATGGCGAGATCCATCTCGGGCCAAATGGGAAGCGAGAGCACTTCGTCGCAAGCCTTCTGCGCGTTCGGGAGCGGCACGTTTCTCGAGTAGACCTTTAGGTTCGGCACGGTGAGCGGATAGTAAACCATCGTCGAGATGCCTTCTTCCGCGAGGCTCGCCTGAACGTCGTCCCGGATCCCGTTTTCCAGGCGAATCGTAAACTGATGATAAACGTGAGTGCCCTGGCCGAGAAGCGAGGGAAGCCCGATACCGTCGATACCCGCGAGCTTTTCGGCGTAGCGGCGGGCTACTTCTTGCCGCGACCGGTTCATAACGTCGACGTATTTCAGCTTCACCCGCAAAATCGCCGCCTGAATGGAATCGAGGCGCGAGTTGTAGCCCAGCATCTCGTTGTAGTAGCGCTTCTTCGAGCCGTGATTGCTGAGCATCCGGCACATCTCGGCCAAAGCATCGTCGTTGGTGGTGACGAGCCCGCCGTCGCCCAAGGCGCCTAAGTTCTTAGAGGGAAAAAACGAAAAGGTGCCGAGCTGTCCCCAGGTGCCGAGCTTTTTCTTGCGGTAGTCCGCCCCGAACGCTTGCGCCGTATCTTCGATGACGGAAAGGCCGTGGCTTTCCGCGAGCTCCATCAAGGGAGCGAGATCGCAGCCTTGGCCGAAGAGATGAACGGGGAGTAAAGCGCGCGTGCGATCGGTGATGTGCCGCTCGACTTGGGCGACATCCAAATTGAAAGTCTCGGGATCGATGTCCACGAAGACGGGCTCAGCGCCCACCAGGCTAACCGCTTCCGCGGTCGCGTAGAACGTAAAACCGGTGGTGATGACTTCGTGGCCAGGCCCGATGCCTAAGCTTCTGAGCGCAATGACCAGGGCATCGGTGCCGGAGTTCAGGCCGATGGCGTGTTTCACGCCGAGGTAGGCCGCGGCTTCCGCTTCGAAAGCCTTGGTCTCGGAGCCCTGGATGAACTCACCCGAGAGCAGCACCTTTTGGATGGCCTCGTTGAACTCTTTCCAGTGCCTTTGAATCTCAGGCCCTAGGTCCAGAATGGGAACGCGCATTGAGCCATTTCGCCGCCTTCCTTCCGATTCGGCAACGGAAATGTTTCGAGGCGCGGCGGCCAGCCGGGCTTACTTACCGACTTTGACCCGGATGGTGGTATTCGTCCCGTTCGTCTCTTGCCATGCGTCATAAAGCTTGCTCGCATGGGGGTAAAGGGACGGGTTATTGGCCGCCCGGGAGGTGCTCTTATTGATGCCGCTCGGGCCGTCGCCATCGACGAAAGTCCACGCGCCGGTGGCCTCATTGCTCAGGTGCTTCACGCGGATATTGGCCGCGCTGCCATCCGTTTCCGACCAGGTGGCATAGAGGAAAGTGGAGAGGACGGAAAGCATCGGGTAGCTGGCGGACCGCGTGGGATCCTTATTTAAGCCCACGCCGGTCGAGTTGCCGTCGACGAAAACCCAGTTCGAGGCGGAGCAGCTTGCTCCGTCGAAGCGAGCGACGCGGACTTGCAACGGTCCCGACGCGGACGCGTCCTCAATCCAGGTCGCGTAAATCTTGTTATTAAAGACCGTAAGCCGGGGAAAGCGCGCATGGCGGGCAGCGACCCGATTCAAGCCGACGCCGTCGATGGGGGCCCAGGTATTGGCGTTCTCGTCCTCGTTACAAGACACGTGGACGGTATCGACGGAAGTGTTGCTGACTTCCTGCCAGGCCAGATAAAGCCGGCCGGCGAGGTAGGCGATGGAAGGGGAAGTCGCGTTGCGCGCGGGGTTGATGTTCAGTCCGTTTTCCGCGTTGCTCGTATCGAAGTTGGTCCAGGAGCCGGTGTTGTATTTTTTAACGCGAATCTGAGTATTGGCGGACCCGTTCTCCTCAGTGAAAGTGACGTAAAGGCTCGAAGAGGTGGCGACCAGGCGCGGGGTCTGAGCGATGCGGGCGCTGTTACGGTTGATGCCGACCGCGGCCCCGCCGTCCATGAAAGACCAGCTCGGGGCCGAATCGTTTCCGCCGTATTGCTTCACGCGAATTTGCCGAGCTCCCGTCGTGTTATGGGGCTCGTCCCAGACCATGGTCAGCTTGCTGTTGAAAATCGTCACATCCGGGTTTCTCGCCGACATGGTCGTGTCGTAGTTGAGGCCCGTGGAAAGATTGCCGTCCACGAAAGTCCAGGCGCCCGTCATGTCGTCATCGCCGTAAACGGCGGCGCGAATCTGGTCCACGGTTCCGGTCGACTCCTGCCAGGTTCCGTAAAGCTTGCTCGAGAGCTCGACGAGTTTCGGGACCACGCCGTTTTTGGTGGCGTCTTTGGCGAGTCCGTTGGTGCCATTTCCGTCGACGAAAGAAGTAAATTGCGCCTGTCTCCAGGTGAAGCCGTTACCCAGCGTCTCGGACTGGGCGTCGACGTTGGTTACCGTGACGCCCGCGCTTGCCAGCGAAGTGCCGGAGGGCGCGACGCAAGTGAGCGACGTGCCACCGACGACGGTCACCGACGGGCAGTCCGTGCTCCCAATCAATACCGTGGCGCCCGTTCTAAAGCCCGTGCCCGTCACGGTGATGGTAGTGCCGCCCATGTAAAAACCGGGAGTCGCCGCGGTGACGGTCGGAGGCGGGTGGTAGGTATAGCCGCCGACCAAGGTGCCGGAGGCAAGACCGCCCGTCGTGAAATTGCGATTGGTTACCTGAACGTCCACGATGACCGAAACCGAAGTGCCGCCGGTCAACGCGGGAACGATGCAGGCAAGCGAAGTGCCCGAGATATGTTCGAGATCGGAGCATGCGCGCCCATTGACCGTTACGGTGGAGGTCAGGGAAAAGCCCGTGCCGATGAGAATAATTTCGTTACCGCCCACCGCCGCGCCGGACGTGGGTTCGACGGAAATCAGGGTAGGAGTCGTGGTGGTATTCGCGCTCGAGCTAGTGCGCGCACACGCCTGCCACAGGATTGGGCAGAGACACAGTAAATACCTCACGTACCGCTTACGTACCACTTGAGACCTCGAGAACAAGGTTTAAGTATATGATATATCGGAACCTTGCCACGATTAGTTGAGGCCAAAGTGTGGCTGGGCTAAAGCCCTGTCAGGACGGGATTTTTACCAATTGTGAAGTCATTGTGCCGGTGGTTTCGGCGTCAAGTGACGGGCTATAACGACGCACTCGTTGTACTTGAAGATCCGGCCAAAAAGCTCCGGGAAGGGGAATAAACCGCTTCTAGGGTTTTTAGCCGAAGCGCATAGGAAGGATCTTGGGTGGACTCCATTTAGTGGGCACTTCCGGATCGCCGAGCCAGGCCGAACTTCTCGGCGGCGGCCGATAAATCGCCCCGCAAAACATCTTGGAGCCCGCGATAACAAAGATTCAGGCGCACCATGGTCTTCGACGAGCCGGCTTTCGCGGCGTGATTCCATCCGTACTCCGCGCTGAGGCGGCTCACGGACTCATAGAGGGAAATCTCTTCTTCGAATCGGACCAGGGACTGGGTGAGTAGCTCTGTCTGACTGGCGGCGTGCCGGCGATAGCGGTACGCCTTCGTGCCAAGCCCGACGAGCGTTTCTCCGCGAAATAAAAGAGAGAGCGTGAGATCGAGATCCATCACCATGCGGCGATCCGGCCGAAACGGAGAGTCGCCGAGTTTTGCCTTTCGGTAACACAGGGTGGGACACATGATGAAATTGCCGCGGAGTAAACTCGTCACGCCGGGCTCACCGTTTAGAAAAATCGGATTTCCGCGCGGCCTTAGCCACTGCTTGACCGCGTCGGCCATGGAAAATACGGAGCGACCGTCGGTGCCGATGATGTCGGCTTCGCAGAAGTAAGCCGCCGCGTCCGGAAATTTCGTCGCCGCTTCAAGCATGACGGAAGCGTAATCGGGCAAAAGCTCGTCGTCGGCGTGGAAAAGCGTCACGAGCTCCGTGTCGACCAGCTCCAGGCAACGGTTCCAGTTGCCGGCGGTGCCGAGGTTCTTCTCGTTTCGCTCGTAGCGAATGCCGAGCGCCTTAAACTCTTTTACGACGTCCTCGCCCTTGGCAT
>JAYUGC010000099.1:0-63786 GCA_043767805.1 Pseudomonadota bacterium
CGATCGAGAGGGCTTCTCTACGGGCGTGTCGGATTGGGTGGCAAGTCTTTCCGACTGATTTTCTCGTGGGTGGTTGAGCTTTGTGAATGCGGCTTAACCGGTCAACGCCATCGACTGAGCGGTTTTCGAGTAGGCGTGGTTCTCGATGATTAAATGGTCCAGGTCCGAGTTGAGAAAGCACCGCATGGCATCTCGGGGTGTGCAGACGATGGGCTCAGAGTCATTGAAGGACGTGTTGACGAGCATCGGAACGCCGGTGCGTTTTCGGAACGCTTCGATGAGTTTCCAGTAAAAAGGCTGGGTGTGCCGAGTGACCGATTGGATGCGGCAGGTATTATCGGCGTGTACCACGGCATGAATTTTAGCCCGCGCCTCTCGCTTCACTTCGAAAACCGCTTCCATGGTCGGGCTGAAGAAAGACTTCTCGAACCACTGGTGCTGCTGCTCCCAAAGGACGGATGCGGCGAACGGACGGAAAATTTCCCGGTGCTTCACGCGCACATTCAAGCGGTCTCTCATTTCCAGAGGGCGGGGATCGGCGATAATGCTCCGGCTTCCCAAGGCGCGTGGGCCAAATTCCATCCGGCCGTGCAAGAGCCCCAGGATTTTTCCCGCGCAAAGCTCGGTCACCATCCACTCGATGAGCTCCGCTTCGTCGGCGTACTCTCGTTTCGCGATGGTCGAAGCTTCTTCGGCGGAGAGCTCCAATGGCTTTTCCATGCCGGGCCCGAGGAGCGCCCAGTGATCGCCCATGGGCTTAATCGGTCCGGGAACGGCGGCAATGGCAGCGCCGACTGCGATGCCTGAGTCATGGGCCGCGGGGGCTACATGCACGTGCTGAAAGGGAGAGCTTTGCGGAATTTTTCCGACCCAGACGCTGTTGTGCGCGCAACCACCCGCGAGAGCCAAATGTTTCTCGGGGACTCTCTTATGCAGCAGCCCCAAGAGATGGTTCGCGACTTCCTCAAAGCGGATTTGAATCGATTTCGCCAGATCGCGGTGCTGCTCGGTGAGCGGCTCTTCCTTGCTGCGGGCCGGAATCCCGAGGAGCGGCGCGATGACCCGCTCATTGAAGAAGGACGCGACGTAGGGTTGTCCCTTTTCAATGGTGAACTGAATGGGCTTGGTCAAAATCGGGAACGCTTCGAGGTTAAGGCGAAAGCCTTCCGGCGTTTCGGTGATGAGCTCGCGCAAGACGTTCACGTAGCGAGCCGTTCCGTATGAGGAGAGGCCCATGACTTTGAACTCGTCGCCGAAGTACGGAAAGCCGAGATACTGCGTCATCGCCGTGTAGAAAAATCCGACGGAGTGCGGAAAGAAAATCCGCGAGTGAATGGAAACCTTGGAGCCCTGCGCCGAGCCAAAAGCGGTGGAGACGAAATCCCCCAAGCCATCAAAGGAGAGCATAGCCGCGCTTTCCGTGGGGCAAACATGGCGGGCGCTCAGCATGTGAGCCAGATGGTGCTCGACCCGGAAACGTTTGGCGTGCCCGAGGCCCAGCTCCTTAAGATGTTCATTTAAGGTAGGTTCCCGGCTCGCGCGCCGCGAGCCGCGCTTCATGAGGGCAGGGTACCTGAGCGCCAGCGCCATCTTATGATGGATGCCCATCCAAGGATCCCGGGCGATGGCGACCGTCTGGATCTGGTCTGGCCGGAGTCCGGCTGCCTTCAAGCAGTAGCGGATCGAGTGCTCGGGAAACAGCGCGTAA
Source organism: Pseudomonadota bacterium (assembly GCA_043767805.1). Lineage (GTDB taxonomy): Bacteria > Bdellovibrionota > FAC87 > UBA2466 > UBA2466 > CAZZHG01. Next base: position 1,709 of record JAYUGC010000099.1, read on the forward strand.
TGCTTCAAACGCGTGAAGCGCTCTTCTTCCACCGCCGCCACTAGCTGGTTGCCCACGACGAGCGCCGCGGAGGAATCTCCGTGACCGACGCTGATACCTAGGGCGGTGCGTAATGTGGAGTGAGGCATTCGGGACTCGTATCGGCGAATTTGTTGGGAAATATAAGCGTACTAGGCTCCGAGAAAAAGATCATCTCCGGTTAAGGAAGGCGGTGTTGCGGCCGATAAGTTCTTGGAATCGTCAAAGAGACCGCACAATGCCCTCCTTCGCCAACCTATTTCCCTCCACAATCTTTCTCTTGGTCGGCGCCATCGCCGCGATTCCGCTCATTCGGCTGAACATCCGTTGGGCTGCTCGTCTCGGCTTCATCGATTATCCCAAAGCCCGCGGGGTCGCCGAAGATCACATTCCGATCATCGGGCACGCGCTCGTCGGGCTCACGCTCATTGCCATGGCTTGGTTCTTCGGCGTGCAGACCCAGCGCTACTGGTTCCTCGGAACGGCCGCCCTCATGGCGGTGATGGGTTACCTGGACGATCGCAACGGGCTTTCCCCCGTCGATAAAATGCTTTTGCAGATGATCTGCGTGCTCGCCATGGTCCACTGGGATCCGCTCCTTCGCGAGTCCATGGTCACCCGCTACGGCTCTTGGGGCACGTTCTGGTCCGTTTTCTTCGTCCTGGGCCTTACGAACGCCGTGAATTTCGTGGACGGCATCGATGGGCTCGCCGGCGTCGTCCTCTTCTTCGGCGGCGCGGGATTTCTTTTCATGGCCCCGGACAATCACAGCGACTCCGCCTCCCTGAACGTCGTCTGCCTCATCATGGGAAGCATCATCCCGTTTCTCTTCTTCAACGTGTTGAAGCGCAAAGGTTTCCTCGGCAACGTCGGCAGCTACTTCTTCTCTTACGTGCTCGGCATCATGCACCTCTCGCTTTTCATTCCGGCCGAGATGCCGATTGCCCGCGTTTCTCTCTCGGGCCTTTGCTTTCTCGTGCCCATCGCCGACTCGCTGCTCGTCATCACGACGCGGCTCATGTCGCTTCGCTCTCCGTTTCAGCCGGACAAGGGCCATTTGCACCACCGCCTCATTCAGAGCGCGCTGCCGTTACGCCACGTGCTGCTCAACTTTGCTTTCATCGAGGCCGCGGCCGTGGGTGTCGCCGTCGTAATGGCGCATCACCTTCCCAGCCTGCACACGCCGCTTCCGTTTCTGCTCTGCTTGAGCCACGCGGCGCTCGCGTCCGTTTTGATCTTCCTCGTGGAAAAGTCCTCTCGCCGGCGGCTGCAGTATTTCTTCCAGCGCATGGATACGGGAGAGCCCATCCATTTCATGAAGTACGTCATCACCAGCACGACCGAAAAGCCGGTGAGCCCCGCTCAGCTGCGCCGTCTGGAAGCGCTGATCAGCGCGGAGATCCGGGTGACCGACCTTTGCTTCACCGACGGGCCCGATGCTCTCGTCATTTCGGTGAAGAGCCAGGCCGGCGCGGTGGAAGGCATCCACAACCGCGTGGGCATCCTCTTCACGCGCAATCGCCTCTCCTATACGCTGACCGTGGAACAGGGCGAGTTCGTTAAGGTAACTCGCACCATCCCCACCCAGAAAACCATCGCTTCCTGACCCTAAAGAACCCTCTTTTTGTGCCCTCCACCATGAGATATGGTGGCTCCCATGTCCCTCAATCAGCGGATTTTGAACCGGCTCGGCTTGGGCGCGTTACGGCGGCTCTTCGCGGAGTTCCGTCCTTATAAGGGCCGGCTCTTTCTCGTGCTCGGCTTAGGGATCGTCATCGCCGCCATTCAGCCGGCGAGCGTGAAGCTCACTCAAGACATCATCGACGGCTTGAAGCTCGGGCACGTCTCCGAAGCGCTCCGCTACATTCCGTTTTACCTGGTGGCCCTTTTCGCCATCAACGGCCTCGCCAAGTACTTCTACAACACCGTCCGCCGCTACGTCTCCGAGCGCATCATCATCTCGCTCAGAGATCGGCTCTATCAGAAGTACCTGCAGCTTCCGATGCCGGAGCTCGAGCGTCGCCGTTCGGGCGAGATGATGGCCAATCTGCAAAACGATTTGACCCAGATTCAAAACGGCATGGACACGCTCTGCGACTTTTTAAGAGAGCCGTTCACTTTTTTCGGGCTTATCGCCACCGCGTTTTATTGCGATTGGCGCCTGACGCTCGTCACGCTCTGCGCGGTGCCTCTGGTGCTCTTTCTCTTCGATAGATCGGGCGCCGCCGTAAAGCGCTACACGCACCGCAACCTTCAGGACTTCGGCGACTTGATGTCGCTCAGCTCGGAGACGCTCTCCGGCGCGCGCATCATCAAGGTGTTTCGGCTGGAACCCTTGCTGCAGGGCAAGTTCCGCGCGCTCCACGAAAAATGTTTCGGCACTTTGTGGAAGAGCATCAAGGTGCAGGAAATCTCGACTCCCGCGGTGGAGTTCATCGGCGCGATTCTCATGGCGGGCGTGATTTATTACGGCAGCTACCGCGCCTCTCTCGGCCTTTTGACGTCGGGACAGCTCATTGCCTTCATCATCGCCATCGGGCTCTGTCAGATGCCCATCAAGCAGCTAAACAACGCGAACCTGAAGTTAAAAGCGGCGGAGGCCGCAGTCACGCGCGTTTACACGCTCCTCGAAGTGCCCGTGCCCGAGGCCGGCACGCATGCCGAGCGCGGCTTGGATTTTCAAAGAGAAATCCGCTTCGACAACGTGTCACTGCGCTACGGCGACAAGATGGCGCTGGAAGAAGTTTCCTTCGAGGTCAAAAAAGGCGAAGTCATCGCGTTGGTGGGGCCGAGCGGCAGCGGCAAATCGAGTCTGGTCAATTTGCTACCTCGGCTCTATGAGGCCACGTCGGGCCGAGTGCTCATCGACGGCCGAGACACCAGAGAAGTTTCGCTCGCCTCTCTGCGTTCGCTCTTTTCCTTCGTCACCCAGGATATTTTTCTCTTTCACGATTCCATCTACGAGAACATCCGTTTCGGCCGGCCCGACGCCACGAGGGAAGAAATCATCGAGGCGGCCCGGCGCAGCCATTCCCTGGATTTCATCGAGCGAGGGCCTCAGGGCTTCGATACGATTATCGGCGACCGTGGCCTTTGTCTGAGCGGGGGCGAGCGTCAGCGGCTGGCCATCGCGCGCGCCATCCTCGCCGATGCGCCGCTGCTCATTCTGGATGAGGCGACGTCGAGTCTCGATAGCCACTCGGAAGCGATGGTGCAAGCCGCGCTCGAGGAGCTCATGGCCGGCAAGACAACGTTTCTCGTCGCGCATCGGTTTTCCACGATTCAAAGGGCCAATCGAATTTTGGTCTTGGATCGAGGCCGCATCCGCGAGTCAGGCACCCATGGAGAACTGGTGCTGAAGGACGGGCTCTATCAGGGGCTCTACCGTCGGCAGGCGCTTCCGGTTTGAGGGCTATTCTTTATCTTTGGCTTGATCGTCGGTGGCGGAGGTCTGGGTCAGGTCGACCGGCTGCAGGTTCGGGTTCTTCGAAGATTGCGACGCGAGCACTTTGCCGCGGTTTTGGTAATCGTTGGGGCTAATCACGCCGTACATCTTCTTCACTAGAAGCTCGTGGCACTCTAGCTCTAGGTCTTCGAGTACGCCGGGTCTCATGTGCACGGGCACGTGAGCTGGAGTCGAGTCCAGGTAAGCCAGGTAGTCGACGGCGAGTTGCTTCGTGAAGGCGGCAGCGTCGTCGTACGACTTACTGAGCAGGTGCTTCTCGAAGAGTTGGAAGAGGGGATCGATTTGTTTCTTTTTCGTCTTCATGGGAATTCGGGAAAAAGACAGTTATTCAGCGTTCAAGCTTCGCTTGAAGGATGAATGACCCCTGTCCCGAATCCCTGGACGGCCAGCCCGCATCCTGCGGTTGCCCCGGTGAGCGGGGGCGGAACCACTTCACTACCTACACCAACGTAACGGCCCCCTGAGGCTTCCGCTTTAGGAACGCTTTATGGAATGTGTCTCACAGTTTAACAACATAAGGCGTTGAATTTATTTCCCTATTGGCCCATCGCGCGATCCCTCTCAAACAAATGCGCGTTAAGTGCGCTGCGGCGGGTTCCAAGGTGCTTGAATTTACAGAAGAATGAGGCCGGCCACCTGGCAGACCCCTTGCAATTGTATTCCCTGAACTCGGACCTTTACGCACTAGGATGGCAACTTGGGTGCATACCGCATGAACACAGGCCGGACACAGCTGAAGTCCCTCCTTTGGAACCTGGGCCTTACCTTGGTCTTGGGACTTGCCTTGTCCGCGTGCGGGAAGAAGTGCCAGCCCCCCGCGACCCAGAAGTTTCGGACCCTGGCCGAGACCCAATGGCGCCTGGTCGAGACGAACGACACGTCGGTCAAGGGCCTCGATCGCTTCAACTTCCTCATCTACAATTTCGCCCGTAATTTCTCCGGTAATATCCAGCAGGTACGTTACAACGACCTGTTCGAGACGCCCTTTAAGACCTTCAACTGGAACATCAATCCCGATTCGGGTCAGCTCGTGGTCCGCTACCAGGACATCGCGCCCCTGGCGGAAGGCACGGCCACCAACACCCGCAAAGGCCCGACCGATTCCCTTTACGCTTACTCCTTGGGCCGAGACCTCGAGATTCAAGACGCCAAAGGCAACTTCTACCGCTTCGTTCCCTTCACCGGGGTCGTGGATCCCGACAGCACCTGCACCTTTTGAAATCACGCGTTAACCCCTATCCACGGCTCACAAATTTCTGGTAGAACCATCTCTGGAACACGGTATTTAGGTGGGTAAAGGAGACGTTTGTGACCACGAACAAGTTGACCGAAGATCTCAAGAAACTGGCGAACGCGCAGGTGTTCATTCCGCTGACCAAACAGCTGAATGTCTATGAAAAGAAGGCTCGGGGCCTCATCAAGGAATTCGACCTTCGGAGCCGCGAAGCTCGCGACAAGAGCCGCGCCCGGTTGGATGATTTCCTGGTACAGCTCAAAAAAACCCGAACCGAGGTAGAATCCAAAGTACGGTCTCTTTACGAAGAAGAGAGCAAGCGGATCAACGCCCGGGTGAACGACCTTCTGGAAACTATCCGGACGGTGGCTCAGCCGGACTCGGCGCCTACCAAGGCCGCGGCGCCTAAATCCAAGACGGCGACCCGCAGCAGCAGAAAGAAGACCGGAACCAAGAAGACGGCCAAGAAACGTGCCTCCACCAATGCTACCCAAACGACGACGGCTCACTAATTTATTTTGTCTCCTTTGGTTAGGGCTCGGGGGCGCTACTGCCCTCGGGTCCGAGCCTCTCGCTGACGGCGCGCTCATCCCAACCGCGAAGCTCATCACGGGCGCCGGCAAGTCCTACGACCTTCAAAAATTCGCGGCCCAATCGGGGAAACGAAATCTGCTTCTCGTTTTCTTCCGTACCGGCACATGCAACGTCTGCGTCACGCAGCTGAGAGACATCGCCGGCCACTATGACGAGATCCTCGGCCTGAATGCCGCGGTCCTCGCCATGAGTCTCGACGATGCCATCGTTCAAAAGCGCACCTCCGAGATGATCGAGAACAAGTTTCCGATTCTGCTCGATCCGGAAGGCAAGACGGTCAAAGCGTTCGGGGTTTATAACCCCGACGAAAAGCTGTCTCGCCCCTCCCTCTATTTGATTGGCCCCGATCACAAAGTGCTCTACCACTATATGGGCAAGTCGCTCGCCGATCGGCCGCCGCTGACCGAAGTTCTGGACGTCATTCGCCACTATTCCGGCGGGCTTCCCTCGAAGAGCGCGAGCGCGAAGGCGCATCCTTAAAATATCCATGCAGGTTTTTCACAGCCTATCGGAAGTGCCCGCCGCGCCGGGACCCCGCGCGCTGGCCATCGGCAATTTTGACGGTATCCATGAAGGGCACCGTTCCTTGCTGACCGCGCTGACTTCCTATGCCCGCAAATCCGGCCGGATGCCCGCCGTGCTTACGTTTCATCCGCATCCCGTCGAAGTGTTGAATCCCGCGAAAAAAATAGAACGGCTTACCTCCACCGAGGAAAAGCTCGCTGAGCTCGAAGCTTTGGGTGTCGAGCTCGTGCTCGTAGAAAAGTTCGACGCCGCGCTCGCCGCTCTCGGTCCCGAAGCGTTCTTCAAAAAATACATCAAAGAGGGCTTGGGCGCGGACGCGGTCTTCGTGGGCTTCAACTTTCATTTCGGCAAAGCGCGCGCGGGCGACACCAGCCTTTTGGAAAAGCTTTGTGAGGCGAGCGGCCTCCATCTGCATGTTGAGCCGCCCTTCGGCATCGACGGCAAGCGCGTGAGCAGCTCCACTGTCCGCGAAGCGCTGCGCACGGGCGATCTCGCGGCCGCGAACCTCATGCTGGGGCGGCCCTATAATTTGCGGGGCACCGTCATTCGCGGGGCCGGGCGCGGCCGGCAAATCGGCTTTCCCACGGCCAATCTCAAATTTCCACACGGCAAGTGCCTGCCGAAAGACGGGGTCTACGTGACCGAGACGGTTTGGCAGCGGCAAGCGTTCGCTTCCGTCTGTAACATCGGCTCGCGCCCCACGGTGGACCGGGAAGGGGCGGCGCTTTCCGTCGAAGTGCACCTCATGGATTTTCAAACGTCGCTTTATGACGAGGCCCTCGAAGTCAGGTTTCTGGAAAGAGTGCGGGACGAGCGCAAGTTCGCTTCCGTAGACGAGCTCAAAGCGCAGATTGCGCGTGACGTTGCCTATGCGCGCACTGCCGCGAAGCGAATTAAAAGGGGAGGTCAACCATGAGTGATACAGCCAAGCCTCACGTTCTCATTCTCGCCGCGGGACGCGGCAAGCGGATGCACTCCGATCTTCCCAAGGTGCTCCATCCGGTGCTGTACCGGCCGATGCTCCACTACGTGCTCGATCTCGCTCATGCCATCGCTCACGAAACGATTTCCGTGGTGGTGGGCTTCGGCGAGAAGGAAGTGCGGGAGCGCTGCAAAGAGTTCGAAGGCGTTCAGTTTCTCGTGCAGAAGACTCAAGCGGGGACCGGGGACGCGGTCAAGACCGCGCAGGAGTCTTTGGCCGGCAAGGAAGGCTCGCTCATCGTTCTCTCCGGAGACGTCATCCTGCTTACCGGGGCTACCCTCAATCAAGTGATGGAAAAGCACGCGCGGCGCAAGGCGGGGTGTACGCTCGTCACCGCGAAAGTGGAAGCGCCCAAGGGCTATGGCCGCATTTTGCGAGGGGACGACGGCAAGATGATCGGCATTCGCGAGGAGGGCGATTGCAGCGAAGAGGAGCGCGAGATCAATGAGGTCAACGCCGGGATCTACTGTTTCGATTTGAAAAAGCTCTTCTCCGCTCTCGACCGGATCAACAACAAGAACAAGCAAGGCGAGTACTATCTGACCGACGTCATCGAAATCATCGCGAAAGAAAAGGCGGGGCTTGCCACCGTTCGTCTCGACGATCCGCGGGACATGACCGGCATCAACGATCGGGCCGCTCTGTCCGACGTCGAAGGCATTTTGCAGGCACGGGTTAACCGCGCTTACATGATGAATGGGGTGCGCCTGCAAAACCCCGCCTCGATTTACATCGACCCTCGCTGCCGCATCGAAAAGGAAGTCGTCATCGAACAAGGCTGCTATGTGGTGAGCTCAGTGCTCGAAAAAGGCGTCGTAGTGGAGAGCCATACCCGTATCGTGAACTCTCTCATTGGAGAGGGCACGCACGTGAAGCAAGGCTCCTACATTACGGACGCCCAAGTCGGCGCGGATTGCGCCGTCGGCCCTTACGCGCATTTTCGCCCGGGCACGCGGCTGGAGAACGGCGTGAAGGTGGGTAATTTCGTCGAAGTGAAAAAGAGCCTCTTACGCGAGGGCGCGAAGGCTTCTCACTTGAGCTACATCGGCGACGCCGACATTGGAAAGAACGTGAATCTCGGCTGCGGCTTTATCACTTGCAATTACGACGGTGGGCCGGTGAAGCATAAGACTGTCATCGAAGAGAACGTCTTCGTCGGCAGCGATTCGCAAATCGTCGCGCCCGCGACGCTCGGAGCCGGGTCCTATATCGCTTCCGGAACCACGGTTACGGGCAATGTTCCCGCCGAATCCCTCGCCATTAGTCGCGGAAAAATGGTGATCAAAGAAGGTTTCGCGATCAAGTTCCGCAAAAAAACAAAGCCCCTCCCTGAATAAAAAGTCGACGAGGGTGTCAAATTCTTGACGGGCAAGAGCCATGCCGGGAGGCAGTTTCCTCAGTAGGCCAGGCTGTGCTCCGACGGAAAATTTTTTACTCGTCAAGTGCGCTAAAATTCGACTTGGTGCGATTTTAGACTTGCGGCTATAATTATTGTTACAGCTCGTTAGTTGCATTTCTTATTCTCACTTCTGCACACACACAAATTTTCGTTACTCGTATCCCACTCTGTGGGGAGGAAAATAACTATGGTACGTATGACTCGGAGATCTAAGCAGTCCGGTTTTACTCTGGTGGAGTTACTTATCGTAGTAGCGATCATCGGAGTACTTTCCACAGTGGGTATCCCCAGCTTCCGCCGTATGGTGCAAAAATCCAAAAAGTCGGAAGCGAAAGTGAACCTCGGCGGTCTTTATACCGCTGAGCAAGCGTTCTTCTCCGAGTACGGCGGTTACGGAAATCACATCGCTCGCCTCGGTTTCACCATTGACGGTAACCCGACCAATTTGACCTACGTGGTCGGGTTCACTCAGGCTTCTTGTAACGGCCTGGTGACCAACGCGGCCGCGGTTCGGCCCTCGAACGCTGGCGTGGCCGATCCTATCGGCCAAGCGATCATTCAGAGCTTCCCGCAGTACTACACCGGAGCCAATGCCGGTGCGTTTAGTCCGAGAACCGCTTTGGATCCGGCTACGGGTAACTTTATCCCGGGAGCCTCGAGCTTGGGCAACGGCGTCATGACCACCGGATGTACCGCGCCTAACTTGGTCCCGGTCTTCGGCAACGCCGCGCAGAACGATGTTTACGGATTCGTAAACAATGCGGCTGCCGCCAACATTCACAACCGGTTCGTTGCCATGGCCTACGGCGTGATCGCCCCCGGCGTGAGCAAGACGGCCCCGGCTGCTGCTGCGCTCGACATGTGGGGAATCAATCAGGATCGCGTCTTGAGCAACCTGCAAGACGGCGTTAGGTAAGAACTTACTAAGTTCAAAAATAAGAAAAGGGCCTGAGGTTTAACCCTCAGGCCCTTTTCCATTTGGGGGGGGAAGCTTGTATTAAGAAGCGTTCGCTTCTTCGACCATGTCCTCATCGTCATCGACGCTGAGGGCATTCAGGGCATACTTATCGACCCGGTACCGCATGCTGCGGAAGCTGATCTTCAGGAGCTTGGCGGCTTTCTTCTTCACGCCACCGGTCTGCTGAAGGGCTTTCATCAGAAGCGTCCGCTCGAAGTCGGCGACAAGCCGCTCGAGGTCGATTCCTGCCTGTTCATCAATCTCAATCTTGTGCGCATCGAGCTGGCCCGCGGGCTCTCGGGCCTCGTGCAAGTGACGAGGCAAGCTCTCGGGTAGAATGACCGCGCCGGGCTCCAAGGCCACGGTGCGCTCGATGATGTTCTCGAGCTCGCGCACGTTTCCGGGATAGTGATACCGCTTGAGGGTATCCATCGCCTCGTTGCTGATCTTCTTCACCGGAATCGACAGAATCTTGGAGAACTTTTCCAGAAACGCGTTCGCCAGCATGGTGATGTCGTCCCGCCGTTCGCGCAAGGGCGGACAGTGGATCTGAATCACGTTGAGGCGGTAAAAAAGGTCTTCGCGGAAGTTGCCGGTTTTTACTTCGTGGTCCAGCACTCGGTTGGTGGCGGAAATGACCCGCACATCCACTCGGACATCTTCCGTGCTACCGACTCGCTTGAAAGTACCTTCCTGAATCACACGCAGGAGCTTGACCTGCATCGACAGGGGCAATTCGCCCAACTCATCCAGGAAGATAGTTCCGCCGTTGGCGACTTCGAAGAGACCTTTCTTATCGGCGATGGCGCCGGTGAAAGACCCTTTCTTGTGACCGAACATTTCGCTTTCCATCAGGTTCTCCGGAATCGCTCCGCAGTTGATGGTGACGAAAGGCCGTTCTTTCAACGGGCCGTTATAATGAATCGCGCGGGCGATGAGCTCTTTACCCGTTCCGCTCTCGCCGCCGATGAGCACGGAGCTCTTCGTATTGGCGACGCGCTTGACCATCTCGTAGATGCGCAGCATGGGCGGGGCGCTACCGATAATGTTGTCGAAAGCGTATTTCGTGCCGAGCTCTTTCTTGAGCTGGGCGTTCTCGAGCTTCAGAGACCGGCGTTCCAGCGCTTGCTGGACGATGATCTTGATCTCGTCGATCTTGAAAGGCTTTTGGATGTAGTCGTACGCGCCGAGCTTCATCGCTTCGACTGCGGTGTCGGTCGAGCCGAACGCCGTGATCATGATGCAAACGAGCTCGGGGTCGACTTCCTTGCCCTTGGCCAGGAGCTCGAGACCCGACATTTCCGGCATCTGGATGTCGGAAATTACGAGATCCGCGGGGCTCGCTTTCAGGGCTTCGAGTCCTTCACGCCCGTTTGAAGCGGTTTGGACTTCATAGCCCTCTCGCTTCAGCATAATCTCAAAAAACTCACGAATGCTCTCTTCGTCGTCCACAACGAGAATCCGGTACTTGTTCATCAACCACCTCAGCTACAAACGTCCACAAGCAACGAGCGAATCGAGTTAAGGCGTATTCACTAAGTTTTTGGCAATGGATTGGGCGGAAACGGCAGGCTGCCGCTTCGATTCCAGAGAAGGAGATCCCACTGCTACAACGCTTATACGCACAACTTTCATCAGCTCCGACAATCAGTCCGATTTTCGTCACTAGCTAGAGCAAATTTCGGTCCAACGAAACGACGGGGTAAGTGCGCTTAACCTGGAAGGCATCAACTCGTATTCTGTCTAACTTCGTGTCGAACGGCTCACGAGTGTGTGACAAAAAACGGCCTGGCTCGCGGCTCCGGCAAAAAAGAGCGAGGCTCCCGGGAAATTTTCGAGAAAGATTTCTCCCCGATACGCGCCGGTAAACGCCCAAGAAATTTACTTCGCCATCTTAAAAGGTAGGCCGCTACCTTTTAAGATGAGTGGGTGGTACTTTTGGGGCGTTGATGAATCATATTTTTGAAACTTGCCAGCGTCGACACGGCGCCATCGAAGTTTTGACCGAGGCGAACCGCCGGCTACGCAGCCCCGATCTGGAGCGCAAGTTGGTGAGGCTGAGGTTTGCCGCCGCGCAAAGCCTGGAATGGAAAGCCTCCGAGCCGCAACGTGTCTCATTTTCTGAAGTTCCCTTTGCCATGCCGCAGGGAATTCCGGAAGTCTCCGCGAGCCTGCTGACCGCGCGCCTCCTTAGATCGGCGATACGCCGGCATGGCTGTCTTCTGGTGCGAAAGCTCGTCGATCCCAGCCGTGCCGAGCCGCTCCTTGCGGACATCGATCGCGCGTTCACCGCCTATGACGCCTTCCGGGCTCCCGAGAGTCCCAAGCTCGACACCGATTATTTTGCACCCATCGAGAAGGTAGCCGAATGGGAGCTGCGCGATTGGATCCGGGGCTCCGGGGGCGTGCTCACCGTGGATTCGCCGCGCGCGCTCTTTAACGTGCTGGAAGCGTTCGAGGACGCCGGCATCCCTGAGCTCGTCACCGACTTCTTCGGACAGAGACCGCTCATCCTCGGCCATAAGTGGACCTTACGCCGCATTTCTCACAAAGCGCCTACGGGCGTTTGGCATCAGGATGGCGCCTTCTTGGGCCGGGACATCAGCGCTTTGAACCTTTGGGTGGCGCTCTCCCAGTGCGGAGAGAAATCTCCCACGGTGGACGTCGTACCCCGCCGCTTCGACGAGATCGTGCCGATTGGAACGGAAGGCGCGGTGACCGAATGGTGCGTCTCGGATCAGATGGCGGACCAAGTTTCGAAAGGGCACTTCGTGCGGGCGAAGCTTAATCCAGGCGACGCGCTACTGTTCGATCACATGCTGCTGCATCGCACGGGCGTGTCTCCCCAGATGCACGAGACACGCTATGCGCTCGAAAGCTGGTTCTACTGCCCCGCCGAGCTCTCTCAGGAGTCTGGCCGCTACTTCGCCTATTAGGCTTTTAGCGTGGACTCGCCTTTTTCGGCGGCAAAGCAGCTGACGAGCCAGCGGTCATCCCCGTAGGCTTTCAGCTCAGGCCGCTCGCTCATACAGCGATCGAAGGCGAGCGGACAGCGCGGGTGAAACGTGCAGCCGCTCGGCGGATTCTTGGGAGAAGGCGGCTCACCTTTTAGGACGACCCGCGTGCGCTTCATCTCTAGCCGCGGGTCCGGAATCGGAACGGCCGAAACCAAGGCTTGGCTGTAAGGGTGTTTCGCGGCCCGGTACAGATCCTCTTTACCGGCGAGCTCGGCAATTTTACCGAGATACATGACCGCGATGCGATCGGAGATGTACTTCACCACCGCGAGATTGTGCGAGATGAAAATCATCGAAAGGCCAAGGCGGCGCTGAATGTCTTTCAGGAGATTTAAGATCTGCGCCTGCACCGACACGTCGAGAGCGGAAGTAGGCTCATCGGCAATGATGACCTTCGGCTCCAAGATGAGGGCGCGGGCAATGGCGATACGCTGACGCTGGCCACCCGAAAATTCATGGGGATACTTTTTCGCGGCTGCAAACGGCATTCCACAAAGTTCGAGATATTTACGGATGCGGGCGTTTAGCTGCTCCGGCGTGAGCTTCCAATGCGCGAGCACGGGCTCGGCGAGAATGTCGTACACCGTCATGCGAGGATCCAAGGAGGCGTAAGGATCCTGAAAAATCATTTGAATCTTTGGGCGCGCTTTGATCAGATCGGGGCCGTTCAGCGCCAAGAAGTCCACGCCGTCGATTTCGACGTGCCCGCTCGTGGGGGTGACGAGTCTGAGAATAGCGCGGCCAAGCGTGCTCTTTCCGCAGCCCGATTCTCCGACGAGCCCAAGAATTTCGCCTTCTCTCACGTCGAGGTTCACGCCGTCGACCGCTTTCACGGTGACCGCCGTGTTGCGGCGCAAGAAACCCGATCGGATGGGAAAGTGCACTTTGAGGTCGCGGACTTTCAAAATCGTGCGGCTCATAGCTTCTCTCCCGCGAGATGGCAGAAGGACCTTTGTCCGTTCGCAAAGAGATGGGCGGCTGGGAAAGTCTCCGCGCAAATCGAGACCCGGTGGTCGCAGCGGTCGGTGAACGGGCAGCCAGCTTTCAGCTTCGACAGATCAGGCGTCGAGCCCGCGATGACCGGAAGGGTCCCCTGATTGACGTCGAGCCGAGGCGTCGATTTCAAAAGCGCTTGCGTATAGGGATGGTGAGACCCGTAGAAAAGCTCGTCTACCGTGCCTTCTTCCATCACGGTGCCCGCGTACATGACGACGACTCGGTTCGCGAGCCCCGCCACGATGCCGAGATCGTGGGTGATTAGGATGATGGCCATGCCCCGTTCCTGCTGAATGCTTTTCAGGAGCTCTAAGATCTGCGCCTGCACCGTCACGTCGAGCGCGGTCGTCGGCTCGTCGGCAATGAGCACTTCGGGGTGCGTGGTGAGCGCCATCGCAATCATCACGCGCTGGCGCATGCCGCCCGAAAATTCGTGGGGATAAGCGCCCATGGCGGTCGTCGCGTCCGGGATGCCCACGCGCTTTAAAGCCGCAATCGCTTCCTTGGCCGCGTCGTGCTTGTTCATGCCTTTGTGGAGCATGAGCGGCTCGCAGAGCTGGTTGCCGATCTTCATGTAAGGATTCAAAGACGTCATCGGCTCCTGGAAAATCATGGTGATCTGATTTCCCCGGACCTGGCGCAGGTGCCGGCTATCTTCGGCGAGAAGATTGCGGCCTTTGAAAAGCACTTCGCCGCCGACGATTTTCAACGGAGGCGAGGGCAAAAGTCCCAAGTAGCTCAGCTGAGTGACGGACTTACCGCTACCCGATTCGCCCACGATGCCGAGCGTCTCGCCTTCATTGAGCGTGAAAGAGATGTCGTTGACCGCTTTGACGATCCCGCGGCGCGTGTGGAAGTGCGCTTTGTAGTTCTTCAGCTCTAGGATGGGCTTTCCCATTAATCTCTCGCTCCTTTCGGATCGAGGGCGTCCCGTAGGCCGTCTCCCAGGAAGTTGAGAGAGAAGAGGGTCAAAGCCAGGGCGACCGCCGGAAAGAGCAGGTTCCAGGGAGCGATTTCCATCACTTCGACACCGTTGGAAATGAGCGTTCCCCAGGACGCCATCGGCGCCTGCACTCCAAGACCCAGAAAGCTCAAGAAAGCCTCTTCGAGAATGACCGAAGGCACGGTGAGAGTCAGGTACACGATCACGGGGCCGAGGGAATTGGGAATGAGATGCTTACGGATGATGGACCAGTTGCCGATGCCCATGGCGTGAGCGGCTTCGATGAATTCCTTCTGCTTCAATGAAATCACCTGGCCGCGGACGATGCGGGCCATGGTCAGCCACTGCGTGAGTCCCAAGGCGATGAAGAGCAGTAAAATATTGCGGCCGAAATAGACCATCAGGATGATGACGAGAAAGATGAAGGGAAGCGCGTAGAGCACGTCCACGATGCGCATCATGATGTTGTCGGTGCGCCCACCGAGGAAGCCCGAGACTGCGCCGTAAATGATACCGACGATGACACTGACAAAAGAAGCGAGCACGCCCACCATGATTGAGATACGGCCGCCGTAAAGAACGCGGGCGAAGAGATCGCGACCCAGGGTGTCGGTGCCGAACCAATGGGCCAAAGTGGGCTTAGCGAGAGTCAGCTCGAGGTTCTGCGACTCATAGTCCGCGCCGATGACGAAGGGTAGAATGAAGCAGAGGACGATCTCCGCGATGAGAAACCACGAGCCGATGACGGCAAGCCGGTTCTTCTTCAGGCGGTGAAAGGCGTCCTGCCAGAGACTGACGCCCGCTTCTTCTTTTTCTTGGATGGTTTCGGCCACGATTAGGTTTTCCGTTACTTCTAATATCATTACTCGTACCTCACCCTCGGGTCGAGAACTGCGTAGGCGATATCCACAAGAAAATTACAGAGAAAGATGAGCGCGAAGTAGAGGAGCGACGTTCCCATGACGACCGTGTAATCGCGGTTCAGGGCGCTCTCGATGAAAAAGCGGCCGAGACCGGGGATATTGAAGATCATCTCGGTGACCAAAGACCCCGAAATGATGCCCGCCAAGGCGGGGCCTAGAAACGAGACTACCGGCAAAAGCCCGCCCCGAAGGGCGTGTTTGACGACGATCATGGGCTCGGAAAGCCCCTTGGCGCGCGCCGTGCGGATGAAGTCTTGAGTGCGGATCTCCATCAGTCCGCCCCGCGTCAGCCGGGAAATGTAGGCCGCGTAAGCAAAGCCGAGCGTAAGCGACGGCAGAATCCGATCCTGCCAGGAGTTCCAGCCCGCGACCGGCAGCCAGCCGAGCCAAAGACCAAATACGAGGACCAGCACGGGTCCGATCACGAAAGTGGGCAGACAAATCCCCAGGATCGAAATCGACATGGGAATGTAGTCGAGCAGCGAGTTGGGTTTGACCGCGGCGAGGCCTCCCGCCGTGACTCCAATGAGAAGTGCCCAGAAGAGCGCGGTTAGGCCGAGCTCCATGGAGACCGGGAAGGACTCACCGATGATCTCGTTCACGGTGCGGTTCGCGTGCTTGAACGACGGACCCAAATCGAAATGGGCGAGGTCGTTCAAGTAGCGGCCGTACTGCATGTAGAGGGGCTCATCCATGTGGTACTTCGCCTGCAGATTCTTGAGGATCTGCGGGGGGACCTTCTTCTCGGAATCGAAGGGTCCCCCCGGGGCGAACCGGATCATGAAGAAGACGACGGTCACGACGACCAAAAACACCGGCACCATGACCGCCAGTCTTCCTAATAGATACCGAAGTCCCATCTGTTCGCCCTCTCCTCTAGATGCTTATAATTAAGGCTTCAGCTTGAGGCTCACGTACTTGAGCGGATGAATGTCTTCGACGTTCGCATACCAGCCCTCGATGTTGGGGCTCTTCAAGTACACGCGGGTGTAGATGTAGATCGGGATGCACGGGAGCTCGTCGAGCAGGATGTCTTCCGCTTTACCGAAAAGCGCCATGCGCTTCTTCACATTGGTTTCCCGGCCGGCGTCGGCGATGAGCTTGTCGTAGGTCTTGTTGGACCAGCCGGAGTGGTTATTGCCACCGTCGGTGAGGAACATGTCGAGGAACGTGTTCGGATCGTTGTAGTCCGCGATCCAACCCGCGCGCGACACGCCGAAAGCCTTTTGCTTTTGGCTATCGAGATAGACTTTCCATTCCTGGTTGAAGAGGCGGATCTCAACGCCCAGCGCTTGTTTCCACATCTGGGAAATCGCTTCCGCGATCTTCTTGTGGCTGTCGCTGGTGTTGTAGAGAAGCTCGATGGGCTCCATGCCTTTGCCGCCCGGATAGCCGGCGTCGGCGAGAAGCTTCTTGGCTTCGGCGAGACGTTCGGCGCTCTTCGGCAACCGAGGCGTCGGCACGTAGCCGCCCGTTCCAGGAGGCGTGAAGGTCGTGGCCGGAAGCTGTCCGCCTTTGGTCACGAGATCCACGATACGCTGGCGATCGAGAGCGAGGGCGAGCGCCTTACGCACGCGCACGTCGTTCAAAGGCTTCTTCGTGGTGTTGATCCAGTAGTGGTAGATGCCGAGGTAAGGCGACTCTTGATAGACGCCGTCCTTCTTGGCTTTCCACGTGGTGATCTTTTCGAGGGGAACCTCGTTGGTCACGTGAAGCTCGCCGGAGCGGAACATCTTTTCTTCCGTGTCCTGTTTCTCGACGGGAAGGAAATTCACTTGAGTCAAAGTCACGCGAGCCGCGTCCCAGTACGTGGGGCTTTTCTTCAGCGTGATGACTTTGTTCAGCTGCCAGTTGTCCAGCATGAAGGCACCGTTCGTGACGATGTTCTCCTTGCGGGTCCAGGCGCCCTTGAATTTCTCGACGGTGGCTTTGTGAACCGGGTAGAGCGCGTGGTGATAGAGCAATCCCAAGAAGAAGGGCGTGGGATTGTTCAGCGTCACCTGCAGCGTGTTTGCGTCGATCGCCTTGAGGCCGAGCTTCGAAGCGTCAGTGAGAGTCCCTTTATTGAACTCTTCGCCGCCGACGATATAGAAAGCTTGGTAAGCGTATTCCGCGGCCGTGTCGGGTTTCAGCAAACGCGTCCACGAGTAGACGAAATCCTCGGCGGTGACCGGGTCACCGTTGGTCCACTTCGCGTTCTTGCGAAGCTTGAAAGTGTAAACCTTGCCGGACTTGTCGATGGTCCAGCTCTCGGCGATGCCGGGGACCGGAGCGAGCGTCTTGGGATCTTTGCCGACCAAGGGCTCGAAAAGATTTTGGAGAATGTGGGACTCGGGCACGCCCGTTACGATGTGCGGATCGAGATCCTTGGGCTCGGCGCCGTTACCGAAGTTGAAAACCTGCGCCGCGGGAGCGGCGGCAGCTTGGGCCGAGTGACTTGGAAGCACGCAGCTCAGCGCCGCGAGGGAAAGAAATCCCCATTTAGCCGTTCTCGAAAGGTTCACCGTGTTCTCCTTCAGTTAATGACCGCAAAAGCGTTCCCGATGGGTGCACTTTGCAAAGGGTCTGCCAGCTGTGTTTTTCGTGTGATGGGACGGATCTTTTCTAGCATTCCGCCGGAGGCTCTTGAAAACGAAAACTCCGGCGGATAGACGTCGATCCTAAAATTATACCTAAACATTTGAATTTAATCACTATTACTTATGTCATGTCGGCTCGATTAAGGGGGGGCTTTAGAGGCCCTTCGGATCGACACACAACGCGCCGCAAAAAGAGACGTGTTTTGAGATTTTGTCCGGCCCTACCAAGGGGTAATTTTTTTCGCTCCGCAAGGTAACAGGTGGTGCGTTTTGACTCCAACTGCTTGGGGGAAGGGCGGTGCTATAATTAGGCACCGACACCAATGAGGACTCGATGACCAGCACGGAAGGCAACACCCCCAAAGTTCGGAAAGTGGTAGTCGCCGACGATAGCCCCGAGAACTTGGCGCTCCTAAGCGAAGCGCTGACTCTCGCCGGCATCGAAGTGCATTTGGCGGAAGACGGCGCGAAAGCCATTCCCCTCATCGAGCACGTCTCGCCCGATCTCGTGCTCCTCGACTACAACATGCCCAATTTGAACGGGCTCGAGACGCTGCAGAAGCTCAGGGCGAAAGAAAATTACGTGGCGGTGGTTTTCATCTCCGCCAACACCGACCCAAAGTTAATCGCCAATTGCCTTGCCGCTGGTGCCGACGATTACATCCGCAAGCCCTTTCCTTTCGCGGAGCTCGTCGCGCGCGTGCAAGTACGCTTTCGCACCAAAGATCTCCACGACGCTTTGAGAGTCGCCAATCAGCAGCTGCAAGATTTGAGCGAGCATGACGACCTCACGGGTCTGTTCAACATGCGCTGCATTTACGACAAGATCGAGTTCGAGCTGCGCCGGGCCCGCCGTTACGGCAGGCGCATGGCTTGCGTGATGATGGACATGGATAATTTCAAGACCATCAACGACGGCGCCGATCATCTTTTCGGAAGTTTCGTGCTTAAGCAGGTGGGCCGGCTCATCGCGCAGAATATCCGTGAAGTGGATTTAGCCGCCCGCTACGGCGGCGACGAGTTCCTGGTGGTGCTCACCGAGATCACCTCCGACGGCGCCGCGAAATTCTCCGAGCGCGTGAGAAGCGTTATCTCTAAGCACGAGTTTACCGACGGCAAGCACTCGGCCAAACGGACGGCGTCCTTGGGTTATGCCGTTTCCGAGGCGAGCGCCACCCTGTCCGCCGTGGAGCTCGTTCGCAAGGCGGATCACGCCCTCTACGAGGCGAAGCACGCGGGCCGAAATCGGGTCATCGGCCACCACTACGACAAATAAACGCCTCGCGTTATTTTTGTTTACGGAGTCCCGTGCCCGGCGCTAGTTTGCCTCCTTTCCACGAGGGCTTGGGGGAGCAAATGCAAAAGCTTGGCGTCACGGCGATCTTGGTTTTGGGACTTACTTTCGTTTCCGTGAAAGCCACGGCGTACGACCGAGTCAGCATCCTCAGAGAGATGGAGCCGCGGATAGCCTCTTGTTTGCGCCGGCGCGATACCGGCCACACCATCTTCCACGGTTGCGTCGATTGGCACTCGGCCGTTCACGCCCACTGGGCGCTCTTTAGAATCTCCCGGGTGCTCGGCGTGACGAGCGCTCTCACGCGCGAGGCGGAGCAGTCACTTGCTCCCGATAAGCTCCGGTTCGAAGAGCGCGCCGTCGTGGGTACCACCACCTTTGAAAATCCGTACGGGCGCGCCTGGTTTCTGCGGCTCGCCATTGATTTCGAGCGCTGGGCCGACGCTAATCACGAAAGTCAGCCCGCGCGACTTCGTCCTCTCGCCGAATCCGTGGCGGCAAGTATCCTCACGCATTTTTCGACGCATCCGGTGACTCCCGAAACGCCCGAGTACGACAATGCGAGCTGGGCGTTATATCAGGTCCACAGCTACTACGCCTTCATCCAAGACAACGCGTCTCTGCAGATCGTTCAGGGGATCATCGAGACGAAATTTCTTTTGCCCGCGCCCAATCTGACGTTTGCGGAAACGAGCCGCGGCTTCTTTTCGCTTTTCGGAAACTGGGCCTACCTCGTCGCCAAAACGCAGCCCTCCGCGATCTTGGAAGCCTTTCAACGTCAGCATCCGGTGGCGCCGATCCACACTCAGTGGCTTTACCCTTTCACGACCGCTCACAGTCTCGGATTGACCTGGAGCCGGGCGTGGGCGTTCTCGGCGCTCGGACGAACGGTCATGAGCCAGCGAGCGAGAGAGATTTACGCGTATGCGTTCAAGAGACACGTGGAGCACGGGATGAATAATCACGCTCGCTTTAAGAACGACTACCAAGCGTATGGGCATTGGATTCCCCAGTTCGCCGTTTACGCGCTGACCGAAGCTTACGACTAGCCCGTTCCACAAAACGTGGAACACATTGTTCCAAAAGTCATTGTGCCGTTCTCCTCAAATCTGTAGAACTTAAATCAGAGGCGGACCCAAATCGCCTCTGAACCAAGGAGACGGGAATGAAACGGCTTACCCTCGCAGTACTTTTAGGACTCTCGCTTTCGAGCTTCGCTCGCTCGGGAATCGATATCGACGTAGACGGCGGACGGGATCGCGGGGACATCGCCCTCGGCGACGCCGTGTTCGGAGGCACGGCCTGCAACGGCCAAGATGCCGCGAAAGTTTTCATCGAAGAAGGAAAGCTCAAGGTAGCTTTCGAAGATTTCGGAGTGCAAGCCCGCTTCACTCGCTTGGAACGCGCCACCTGTCTCTTCTCGATTCAAGCCGAGTGGCCCGCGGGAAAGCAGATCGTCATCAAGAACGTAAAGTTGAAGGGCGCTTACGCGATTGGCTCCGGTAAAGCGGTGGCGACCGCCGAGCTCTTTACCACGGGTGGTGTCGGCCAGCCGGTGCAAGCCCAAGCCACCTCCGGCGCGGGAAGATTTCGCGAAGTCGAACCGGGCGAAGTGTACCGCTCGAGCTGCACGGGCTCAGGACTCCTACGCTTGAACTCTAGCATTCGGCTCACCGGCTCCGGCTCGATGAAGCTCGACCGCCTCAGCGCCGAACTGAGTCTCGAAGATTGTCCCTAATGGCTCGAACCATGGATAAACGAAGAGGGCTCTGGATCCGTTAAGGACCCAGAGCCCTTTCTCGTTTTTAAGCGAAGCGTGTTACCGAGCCTTCACGTGAAAAGGCGTAATCGAGACGCTCTGACGGCCGAGGCGCAAATCGCCGAAGCGTCGCTCCTCCTTGTAGCTCAAGAAGAAGTTGTAGCGGCCGTTCTCGAGCCGTTTCACTCCCGCCGCGTCGGTCTCGTTACCGATGTTCAACTGAGTGCGAGCGGGGGATCCTTCCCACATCGACCAGATTTCGATCCACTCGAACTTCGGCGGCTCGGCTTTCACCACCGCCGTCCAGAGCGAGCGATTCTCGTGCTTCTGAAACTGAGTCGACTTGAAGTCGTCGAACTTGAAAACGGGATTTCTCGTCGCAAACGACTCCCCGACGGAAGGCGTATGCACGACGGGAGCCTCGGTGGACACCATATTGCTGACTAAGAACCAGCCTTCGGTGACGGCGCCGCCCGCGAGCTCGAGATGAAGCAGATAGAGGCCATCCTCCACGGGCTTTGCTTTGCGCGGTCCATCCAGCTCGAAGTACGGGCCGTCACCCGGATCCACTTTGTCTTCCCATTCGCCGATATTGGCTTGTTTATCGAGGAGAACGTGATCGGGGTAACGAGTGACTTTGAGCTGCTTGATGACGCCTTGGGTTTGCGTGTTACCGGAAACTTTCAAGGCGTAATCGTCTCCGTTTTCCCGCTTGTAGTAGCTGAGGGTCACTTTCATCTTGGTGATTTCAGCGGGCAGCTTCCAGTCGACCGGAATGCCGTTACCGCCTCTCAGCCGGTAGGCCTGCTCGAGAAGCGCGAGCCCGTTTTTCTGAGCGGTCTCGTCGCTCTTCGGATCTTTGAAGAGCTCTTTGAGCTCGGTGGCCATGCTGCGGATGTCTTTTCTCAAGTACGCTTCGTGAGCCCGGTAAAGGGGCTCGGTGGAAACATCGCTTGCGAACCAGGTGGCTTGGGCCGTTAAAGGAGCGAGGGTCAGGATGCCGATTAGCGACAGCTTTGGAATGAGTCGTTTCATGAGTTATCTCCAGATTTGGGTTTCACTGTCCCCAGCTTGCCCCGGCTTTATTCGCGGGTTGTCATCGCTCAGCAAACAATCATCGCTAGTTCGGTCAATTTTCTTCGCGCGGAACCGGTAGCCTATCCCGCGGATCGTTTCGAAAGGCTCGTCCCCAAACTTCTGGCGAAGGGCCAGCACATGCGTATCGATGGTGCGCGAAGTCGGGTAATTGTCGTAACCCCAAACGGTATTCAAGAGCTCGTCCCGGGAAAAGACTTTGTCCGGATTTTCCAGAAAGACTTTCAGTAGCTCGAACTCCATTTTCTTCAAGGCAACCGATTGCCGGTTCCACCGCACTTCTCTCGTCTTTAAACAGAGCGAGATGCCCGCGCCTTCGAGGTTCACGTCCGCTTCCGGAGTTTGCTGTCTCAGCTGAACCCGGATGCGGGCCAGAAGCTCGCGCGGCTCGAAGGGTTTGGTCACATAATCGTTCGCGCCTAGCTCGAGGCCCAGGACCTTGTCGATGAGCTCCGTGCGCGCCGTCAGCAGAATGACGGGGCAGAAGTTTCCCGCCTCTCGCCATTCTTTCAAAAGCTCGACGCCTTGCCCGTCCCCAAGTCTCCAGTCGAGAATGACGAGCCTGGGGCACTCCGCCATGCGAACCCTTCCTTCCGCGAGGGAGAGGGCTGGCACTACCTCGAAGCCTTCGAAGCGCAGAAAGCTGGCGAGGGATTCCATCAAGTTCGGATCGTCTTCGACGAGTAGCAACCGGGTCATGCGGGACTCCGTATCCAAAGAGAAAAAGTCGTGGGCGAAGTTTGCAGCGTCAGCTTGCCCTTCATGAGAGTGGCGATGCGCGCGACGAGGGACAGCCCAATCCCCAGGCCCGAGGAGGATTCGCTTCGAGACAGCCCGCCTTTGAGGTCGTGCAAATCGTATTTGGTGACGCTACCCGCGTCGGAGACTTCCACCAGGAGGCCTTTCTTGGGGCGAGACAAGCGAACGCTGACCGGCGGCATTCCGTGAGTGAGGGCGTTATCGACGAGGTTTTTCACGCAGAGTCCCACCCAGTACCGATCGATTTGGATGGCGGCGTCTTCGTTCAGCGCCACGAAGGTCAGCGTGCCCTGGTAGGGCTCGAGAATGCGCTCAAAAAAGCCATTTGCCGACTCGACTTCCACCAAATCGAAACGGACGCGGCGAGGATCGCTGTGGCTCTGCAAGTAACGGGTGCTCGCTTGGAGCACGCGGTTCAGCCGCTGAATCTCGTCGCTCATGCGAAGTACGTTGCTTTGCGCGGGAGGGGGCAGGGCATCGAAATGTCTCTTGAGGCTCTCCACGCCGAGCCCGAGCGTGGTCGCGGGCGTTCTCAGCTCGTGAGTCAGCATTTGCAAGGCGAATAGCCTCGCTTCCCGCTCCTTGGCCCGCAGCCGGAGCTTCTGAACGATGAGGCCGAGCAAAGTCGCGGCAAGCAGGGCGAGAGAAGTCAGCAGGAAGAGAAGCGATAAGCGCCGAGAGGCAAACGGCAAGGCCTCGCGCTTTTTCCAGCAGATGTTGCCTTCCTTCACCAAACACCATTCGTCCGTCTTCCAGGGGACGGTACGAAGAGGCGTCTTCTCCAGGTGATGACTCCAGAGCGCTAGCGGATAGGCGAGGTATTTGGCTCCGGCATCGAACTTCGTTTCTCCGATGCGGCGAAAGAACACGTAGCCTTTCTGGAGGAAAAACGGGCTGTCTTCCAAAATGTTCTGAAGCATCTCGCGGGAGAGATTGCTCTCGATCTCCGTGACGTGGAGGTAGGCGGAGTGGGCATCTCGCCAGGGTCCGTCGCGAAACTCCGGTCTGCCCGTCAGCTCGGCAAGCCTTACGAAGCTCGAGCCCGAGGGGTGTAAAAAGGGAGCCGTTTCGAAAAATTTCTTGGGGAGTAATTTGAGATCGCGGCAAACGAACCGATGCCAGGTCCAAGTCTTCTTGAGCTCAGCCGGAATCGTTTCCTTTCGCGGGACGTCTCCGCAATCCTCCGCGTAACGATAGAGCGAGGCCACGGCCGAAACCGAATGAAGATGCGACTGGGGCAGGGAGGCCTTCGGCTGAATGAGCTCCGGGTAGCGGTTCTGCGGAAGCGCCGCGATATCGATGACGATTGGCGGGCGGTTCTTCAGAAAGCTCGCCTTTGCCTGCGCGATGGCGAGAAGGGGTTTTTCGGGGGGCGCCGAGGCGCGGCCCTCCCAATAAAACGAAATGGCCGCGCAAACGGCCAGACCCAGCGCGAGCCCAGGTAAACCATAAAACCTTCCCATGGTTCTCACCTTATAGGGAGATCGGTGGCGGGATGTCAGCTCTTTGTCAAAGGACGGTCAACGGCTGTGCGCAAAAGATTAACGCGACGTGGTACCTATCGAAGCAAACCCTCATTTCCTCGTGAGTTTTCTCCGATAAGTCTCTGATGAAGAGCGCCCAAAAAGAAACCAACTGGCCGAAGCAAAGCGGCTCGGCCACCGCCTTCACCGCCGGCGTTTCCGCGAACGAAACTCCCCGACCCAAGTTGGCTTTGAGCCGGCTTGCTTTCGGCCTCGCTTTTGCGTTCTCGCTTGCCGTCGTCAGTCACTGGACTTCGGGAAATATTTATCACCGTCATTTTCATCGCGCCGAATCCATTCATTTCCTCGAGACCATGACGACGGGGCAGTTCCTTAGTGCCGACGGAAAGAACCACCTTCCGATGTTTCAAAACCGCGTGGTCATGCCCTTTGCCTTTCGCGCGCTTCGTGCCGCGGGCCTTCGCTCGGACCCGGCCTACTACCTCCTGATGCTCGGAGGCGCGTTTCTCGATTACCTTTTGCTTTGGTATCTGTTCAACATCCGCCTCGGGGCCTCCGACAAGGCGACGACGGCGGCGCTGCTCGTGATTTGCGTGAGCCGTATCTTGACCTATGCCCACGGGTGGGAGCACGCCTGCGATGTGCTCGACGTTTCGTTTCTCGTCGGTTACGCCGTGCTGGCGCTCGAGAAACGCTGGCTGCCGCTATTTGCCGTCGCGCTCCTGGGTAGTGCCAACCGGGAAAGCTCGGTCTTCGCGGGAGTGATCTGGATTGCGCTTTACGGGCTCGACGTAAAAGGGAAAGTGGTGCTGAGGGCGGTGGCTTTGGGCGGGGCCCTCATGGTGTCCTGTTACGCCTTTGTTCAGATGCTCCGGATTTTCACCATGGGCTACGGTCCTTGGAAACAAAACGGCTACCAGGATTACGTTTTGCTTTTGAATGTGAAGTCGTTCTTCACCAAGTTCACTTCGCTGGCCGGGCTCATCGAGCTTTCGATGCTGTGCGCTCTCTGTGTTCCCATCGCGGGCTGGCTTTGGCTGAACCGCGAGCATTTCGGCCATAGGGAAAAGCGGCTACTACTCGCCGGAGCCTTGGTCCTTGGAGCCACGCTGAATTTTGGCTTACTCTTCGAGACGCGAACGTTACTCGCGCCCATGGCGGTTTTCCTCGTCGCCGCTTTGTGCGCCGAGATGAAGTCCGCCCCTCCGCCGGCCATCGGCCGCGGCTATCCCCAATCCTAGTGACCGTAGAGCTGCAGGCGGCAATCGCTGGCGGCCGGCTTCTCGCTCAAGAGATAGCGGCATGCCTCGCCCAGGATGACGTTATTGCGCTCTCCAATCCTAGGATGGCTCGCGCCTCCAAACGAACCTTTGGCCATGGCCGAAAGATTCACGACGACTTTATCGATCTTCTCGTCGGTGGTGAGCTTGGGATCTTCCTTTAGCGCTGCGACTAAGGAAACGGCTCCCCAATGATCGGCGAGGATCTCGTTGTCGTGAGCCGGAAGAAACGGTCCGTAATGGGAATTTAGACAGGAAAATAGAGGATCGTGCAGCCGCCGGAACGGGCTCGCGCGGGTGGCGCCGAGCAAATGGCCGAGCTCGTGAAACGCGGTAAACATGAGTGTGTCCGTATTCACCTCGCCGGTCCAAGCGAGCGTCCCTTTTTGTTTCGCAATGCTCGCCCGGAGCAGAGAGCCAGGACAGAAGGTAAAAACCTGGCGGCCGTTCAAATCAAAGGCGATGCCGCCGGCTATCAAGCCGTCGTGGCCACAGGCCTCGGGTACGAAATCCTGATAAAACGCCCGGCTCTTCTCCGACATGTGGTCGAAAGTCGTCAGATAGGTAGAGAAAGAAACGATGGAATTTTCATCGACCAGGGCACGCAGCGCCGCCTTCGTTTCCGCATCTCCCTCTTGAGCCTCTATCACTGAATGAATGGTGCGAATCAGGGAGGTTTTCTTTGTTTTCCAGTCGATCTTCGTTTCCAGCTCGGCGACGTAGTTTTTGAAGAAGGTCAGATAAGCGTCGTAAGGAAGACGAGTCGCTTCCTTCAGGACTTCGTCGGCTTTCCATTCGGCCGGTGCTTTTAGCTTCGAAAGGGTCTGATTCCGAAACGCTTCTATGAGCGGTTTCTTCGCGTCTTCTTCCCGGTCCGCATGGAAGATTTTCGTGAGCTGGGAAATCTCCGACGTGCAGAAAGAATCCGCATCCGAGGCGGCGAAGGCTAATCCGGACAGAGCAAAGGCAAAGGTCAAAAGAGCGAGCCGCAATCGAAACTCCTTTAAGAGGGGAAGGGGCGCATTATAGGGATTCGGCCGCCCCAATTGAAGAGACAGGTTTTAAGTTGCCGAAATTGTGGTTATATTTCCAGGTACTGGGGGACTCCATGAAGCGCTATTTCGGTCTTTGGCTGATGACCTGTTTGCTCTCGGCGGGCCACGCCGCGCCTGACTGCGACACCCAAGGCGACATCGAGATAGCTCTGGGTTGCCTGACCGGCACGGCCTTCAGAGAAGTCCTTCCGGCCGATGACCCCAAGATCCCCGTCGGCTATCGGCGCTTCGAATTGTCCTTCGAGCAACCCATCGATCATTTCAACCCCACGAAAGGCACCTTCCGGCAAAGACTCGCGCTTTTGCATAAGAGCTCGGCGGAACCGATAGTTCTGCAGACGAGCGGATACAGCATCTTTGGCGTCGCGCTCACCGAGCTCGCGAAAGTTTTCGACGCCAATCAGATTCAGGTGGAGCACCGCTTCTTCGATCAATCCGTTCCGGATGTGCAGGACTGGGCGAAGCTCGACATCGTGCAAACGGCGATGGATTTCCACCGCATTTCGCTCGAGCTGAAGCGCATCTACCGGGGGCGCTGGGTCAACACCGGCGCGAGCAAGGGTGGAATGACTTCCGTCTTTCATCATTGGCTCTATCCGGGCGACATGGCGGGAACGGTCGCCGACGTGGCACCGCTTTCCTTTTCCACCGACGACCAGAGATACCCCAGGTTCGTGGAGGAAGCCGGCGGCGAACGCTACCGAGACTGTCGCGCGAAGCTGAAAGCCCTGCAGATAGGAATGCTGAAGCGCCGGAAAGAGCTGATGGCCTGGGTGCCGGGCTCTTTCGTCTATCTAGGCGGGAAAAGCGTTTCGTTCGAGCACGCCGTCATCGAATTGCCGTTCGCGTTTTGGCAGTACGCCGATCCGGAGAATGCCGATCACGGCTGCGCGAATGTGCCCGATCCTGAAGCCAAGCCCGAAGCGATCATGGTGTTTCTCGAGGTCGTGAACTCGATGAGCTCTTACTCCGACACCGGCATTTTTCCGATGATGCCCTACTATTTTCAAGCCGGCGCTCAGCTAGGAAGCCCAGGCGTAGCTCTTTCGCACTTAACGCGGCTACATCCTTACAACATCGATCAGTATATGCCGCGCACGGCGAAATATCTCTACTCGAACCAAGCCATGAAAAACGTGGATCGCTGGGCGCGCACCAGGGCCGACCATATTCTCTTCGTTTATGGAGAATTCGATCCCTGGACGGCGGGCGCCTTTCCCAAGGTGAGCACGGCCGCCGACTTTCACTGGTTTCAGGTTCCGGGAGGCAATCACTCTTCTAAAATCTTCAAGCTTCCCCGAATTGATAAAGCAAAAGCCCTGGCCGTGGTGTCCGCCTGGATGGGAAAGCGCAATGTGCTGACCGAAGCTCCTCCGGGGGAACGGACGCTCGATGTCGTCGAGCTGGAGCACCGCCGCGCGGCTCGCGTGCCCTAGGGTTTCGTGAGATGTAGCTCGAGCACCTTTTGCCCTTCGGCCGTGTGATAGGGCAATAGGTAGCGAAGAAGTAACCTAAATGTCTAATTCGTGAAGACGTCATACCGCGGCTTACTCAACACGAGCCGTCGGGATTTTTTCACTTCATTTAAGAAGGGATCGTCGGGCGAGTACTCGATAGGTGAGAGATACCCGTGATCGATGAGGCGGATCGCGAAAATCAAATCCTCCGGCGAGGCATGCTCTCTGAAATACTTCACATAGAAACGCTTACCCGTGGACTCGGTACGGAGCCAGGCCGAGTTCACTCCGGCCCGCATCTCGGTCAGCAGGTAGCCCGCGGGAAACTCGTAGAAGACGATTTTACCTTTGAGATTTTCGAGCTTGCGGATGTCGCTCGTAATCTCCGTCAGGTACTCGTACTTTTCAGCCGTCGTGTAGAGACCCTTAAAAGGGCCCGCTTCAATTTTCTGAGTGAGGCGGGGGAGCACTCCATCGCAGTAAAAGACCTGACCCACGAAAAGAAAGAGGGTGAACCCGCCCAGCAGGATCGAGGGAGCGAGGACGGTAAGCGCGCTTCTCTCTTTGGGACGGGAGGTATGAGAAATGGCCTCGAAGAAGAAATACGCGCTGAGTATACCGCCTCCCCAGAGCCCGATGATGAGATTGACGGGGCTACCGGAGCTCACCCAGGCGGTAGTGAGTCCCGCGAGGGCACTCGGCAACCACCCCTGCCGAAAGAGCTGGCGAGCGGTTTTGGTGCGTGGGCCCAGAAGAAAGAAAACGGGGGCCGCGAGCGCGAAGTAACCAAAGACCCATTCAGAAGGGTAGATCCAGTTGCGAAAGGTGAGAAAGAGAAGGGCGGGATAAACGACGAGAAACGAGGCGCTTTTCAGTCGATAGGCGAGGGCGAGACAAACGAGGGAGAGAAAGCCGCCTAAAGAGAAAAGCGTCATGGCCTGAAACTGAAAGACATAGACTAACTTCGAAAGGCCGCCGCCATGGTGATGGGCGCTCCAGGAATAAACCAGCGAATAAGAAAGGTCGGCGCCGACCCTTTGGAAAAAGGGTAAATAGGTGAGAGCCACAATCGCAATGCCCAGGCAAGCTGAGCCCAAGAGCTTCGGATCTTTTCTGTCTTTTAGGTTTAGGTAACCGAAGACCAGGGCCGCTCCCGCTAAGGGGGGATAGGCAAAGACGGAAAGGGCGAGGCAAAGTGAAGCCAAGGCCCAGCGAGTCCTGCCCCCATTTATCCCAAAGAAAATCGCCAGCGCGAATGCGCCTCCTCCAATCGTGTTGTAGCTGGGCGCCGAAATGTTGAGAGGCACGAAAACGACCGCCAGCAGAGCCGCGCCGAGAGCCGCCCTTCGTTTTCCTAGCGAGACGAAAGCGCAAATCCCGAGCACAAGCGCGAAAGCGAAGTAGAGTAGTCTCAGGAAATAGACAATGCCTTCCGTCCCGTGGCGGGCGTAATAGCCGCGGACGAGGGGAAGCGTTTCCAGAACCGCCGTTTGATTGATGAAGAGCTCATCGCGGAACGGGACGTCCCCGCGCAAAAAGCGAACCGCCATCGTGGCGTAGTAGGCCTCGTCCGTAAAATCGATGCCGAAGCGCAGGCGATAGAACGCGGCGCCGGCGAGGGCGGCGGTCCCAAGAAGCGCCAGGATCCAGGATTTTCGGGCCATGGGCGGCATTATTCCACAGGTGTATCCTTTCGCCATTAGGGCAAATATAATTCCTCCCGCCCGTGCCACGCTTCCTTTTGAAACATCAAAGCCCATTCACCTGCGCGTTATTGGTCGTGCTGGTGCTACTCACCTTCGACGATATCGTCTTTCACAATCTCAATCAGTCCTTCGCCGGGCTCGACACGGGAATTCCCAATAACGATGCGCAGAGCCTGCTCTATCCCTTCTTCGATCACTTTCTGGATTCCCTGCGGGAGACGGGACGGCTCGACCCTTGGAATCCCTTCGTTTGGGGCGGCACGCCCGCGATTGGAAACCCCAACGTGCCTTTCAATATTCTGCTCTTCGGGCTCTTTCATTTAAGTAAGCCGGACTTTCTGGTCGCCATGCACTGGCACCTCGTAGCCGAGTTTTGTCTTGCGGCGACCGGCCTGTTTTTACTTTGCCGCCGGCTTCGCCTCTCCTGGGCTTACAGTCTGCTCGCCTCGCTCCTCTATATTTATTCCTCCTCCGCCGCGTGGCTCACCAACACCTACTGCATCTTCTTTCATTGGGCGGTCATCCCGTGGGTCCTATTGGCGCTACTCACCAGCGCCAAGCGGAAGACTAAAAGGACCGTCGCCTTTTTAGGTTTCGTTTTCTATTTTCAGATTACTTACGGGCAGGCGCAGATGACGCTCTACTCGGCTTTCTTTTTCCTGATCTCGGTGCTTTGGATTTTTCGGGAATTCTTCGAGCGGCGCAGGGCGATGCGGTTACTCGCGGGGGGATACTTCGTCGGCGTGTGTCTTTCCGCGCACTATCTTCTCCCTCAGGTGGAATTTCTACGGCAGGCGGGCGACCGGCTTGTCGTCGATTGGGGTGCTACGGCGGCGAGGTTCCAGGTGCCTTACGAGTATCTCGCTCACCTCTTCGTACCCCGGCTCTTTTGGGTGCCGATGCCTTGGTGGCCGGAGTGGACGGACGGGTGGTCGCTTTGGGAATCATTCAACGTCTATATCGGTCTCACTTTTCTTGGTCTTTCTCTCTACGGCGTCGTCCGCCGGGAAAACAGGCCGCCTTTTCTGCGGCGGCTCAAGCTGCTCTGTCTCGCTTTGGTTGGGCTCAACGTAACTCGCCTAGGAGGCGAGTGGCTCATCGCGCTCAATTTCGGGCGAGCCGTTCCTTATTCCCGCATCACTCAGTTTCTCCTGATTCCGCTGCTGTTTACCGCGCTATGGGAAATGGAGGCGGTCTTTGCGAGCCGCAAGGAGCTAAAAAAATATCTATTCTTTCAAGGCGCTTTGCTCGGAGGGCTGGTCCTCTTCTCCCGGCATTTCACAGGCTTTGTCGTCGGGCTCTTTTCCAAATCGTCCCTAACTCAGGCCAGTGAGAGGGCGCACGCCTTTCTAAAAAATTATCATCAGTTACTTTCCGACGCTCTCGTTTACGCCGGCTTTCTGATAGTCGCGGGTATTCTGTTGACCGCTCTCACCGTTCTTTTCTACGACCGTCCCTGGTTTCGGCGAACCTGCCTCTCGCTCTTGGTGGTTGTGGGTTTAGTGGATGTCGTCGATTTCTTTCGTTCCCAAAGACAAACGGGGCGCGAGCCGTATCCGTTTCAGGCCTCGCTCGAGCCGAGGGGCGCGTTGGTGAACGCGCTGAAAGCGAGGGCTCCCGAGCTCGATCGCTACTACTTTAGCACCTACACGGGTCGCATGGAGATGACCACGAGGCTAGCCCCTAATCTTAGCGCCGTCGCGAAGGTTCCCTCGGTGAACGGTTATACGAGCTTCGTGCCCAGATCTAACGAGCTACAGCCGCCGCTTTATCGCGGAAACTGGGGTTTCGCGTTTCCCGAATTATCGGTGAAGTTACTCTCGATTCGCTACGTACTCCTAGGGCCGGAGACTCCCGCGCTTCCTTACGCCGCCAGGCTCGCGCCCATTGCCCGGCAGGGCGAGTACGTTTTGATGGAGTACGCGAGGCCGCTCCCTCGTTACTATTTTCCGCGAAACATCACGGGCGGAGCGTCTCTCGAAGCGCAGAGGCTTCGGTTAACCGATCCGGAGCAAGCTTCCTACTCGCAGGACGCCCTCGATTTCGAAACGCCCGAAGGATGCCGGCCAACGTATCGGCTCTCCTTGAACGGAAACGAAAGCGTTCTTTCTCTCGTTAATCCGTGCGGCAAGGCGGTGTACTTCGCTTTTCACGAGATGAAATACGTGTGGTGGCATCTGGAGCTCGACGGTCAAAAAATTACTCCCGTGCCGATAAACTTAGTGCATCAGGCGGTCGCAGTGCCGCCGGGCAAGCACGAGCTAATCTTCAAATGCGTGCCGATGTCCTGGTACGTGGGCTTGGCCCTTAGCGCGTTTACTGCGACTTTGCTCGGGGCCTATCTTCTGGCCGGGTTTCCGCTCGCTACTTCTTTTTTCGGGTTTGGTCTTCGCCCAAGGCGGCCATTGTATCAATGATGCCCTGAGAGACCGATAAGTATTGCAGCTCTCTCGTCACGCGGGACGCTTTGATGAGGCGCTCGCGCAAACCGACTAGCGCCTTGGCGCCCTCCTTGGAAACCACGAGTCCGGCGACGCCCGCGACAAACGAGGCCGCGCCGTCGTAAGCGTAACGGTAGCTAGCATTCGGAAAGGTCGAGAGAATCTCGGTACCGGGAGCCGCGAGGTGCACGGTGCGGCGGCCGCGGTTCGACTGCGGCGAGGGCCGTCCATTTCTCTGAACCGAGGCGACGGAAATGACATTGGCGCCGAGATAACTCGCCGGGTACATGGGCGCGAGATCGTTGTCCGAGTTGCCGCTTCCGGCTGCCGCCACGAAAGCGATGCTCCGGCTCCCCGCGATGAGAATGGCTTCGTGCAAGGACTTGGAATAATCGCCGCCGCCCCAGGCGTTCGACATAATGTGAGCGTGCATGCGAGTCGCGTAGCCGACCGCTTCGAGCGCGCCCGCGAGCGTCCCCACTCCGTCGGCTCCCAGGAACTTGATGGGCAGAAGCCGCACGTCTTCCATCACGCCGCGAGTGCCGACGTTGTTGTGCCTGGCGCCGACGATGCCGGCCGAGTGAGTGCCATGGCCGTTATCGTCCATGGGATCGTTGTCGTGGTTGAAGAAGTCGTAGCCGTAATAATCGTCGACTAGCCCGTTGCCGTCGTCATCGATGCCATTTCCGGGAGTTTCGTTGTCGTTCGTCCAGATGTTCTCGTAGAGGTCGGGGTGATTGTAGTCGATGCCCGTATCGAGGACGGCGACGATCACTTCCCCGCGGCCGGTGGTGACTTCCCACGCCTTCGTAACGTTGATGTCGAAACCGGGAATGCCGCCGCGGCCGCCGGCATTAAGCAGGCCCCACTGTAAACCGAACATGGGATCGATGGGCCGGGCCGAGTTGTAGTATCGGCCTTCGTTTGAGAGCGAATAAATGTAGTTGGGCTCGATGTAGGCGACTCTTTCGTCGCGCGCCAAAGCACGAAGCGTCTTGCTTTGGGTGGGCCGGAAGAGCGCTACGGGAAGGGCGGCTTCCTTGAGCACGCGGAACTCACCGAGGCTGCGGCTCGCGGAGTTGGTCAGGTAAGCCTTCGCCGCATAGGAATCCTTGAAGCGGACCACGTATTCATTGGACACCGAAGCGGCCATCGAGACGGCGGAAACTAAAACGAATGAGAACGTAAACTTCCACATGAGCAAAAAACCTCCAAGCACGGGACGCGAACCAAGTTCGGCAATCTAGCGTTTCTTCACTGAGAGAACGAGCGCGCGTCTCTCGGGTTATTAACCCGCGTCTTCGCGTTCGTAATGCAATGCATTAGCCGGGGCTACTTGCAGTGGAGCTCTATATCGCCCCGTACCCATTGAAGCTGAAGGGTCGCGAGCTTCGGCGCGCTCAAATTGAGAAGGAAATACAGGCGGTGTTTCACTACTGCATCAATATGGAGGATACCGTTCTCGATTTTGATAGGGGTCACGAAAGTAGGGATCATCGGCCGAAAGGGCTGCCGGCCTTCCCGCGGATCGCGCTTAAACAGAGATACCTTCGCCGTTTGCTGGCTGGTCACCACGGCTACCGCGTATTGCAGCCGGTCTCCCCGGAAGGCGTCGGAGGCGTTTTCCGTGCATTCATAGGTGGCGGCGCTCGCCGAGGTGGCCGCGACAAAAAAGAACGAGATTACGAGTGCTTTCATCTTACCCCCAAAAAATTACCCACCCTCTCGTGTACCCACGTTCCGCCGGAACGTAAATGAAAAGGAACAACCGAGCTCAGCGAGGCGCGCTAGATACCTATCCCTTTTGGGGGGATCTAGGCTAAACCAAAGGAGCCATGAACGAGCGGGAAATAGCGGAACTTCGAGCTGAGAACCTTCGCCTGGGCGCCGCCCTGGCCGAGGCCCGGGATCTGCTCGAAATCGCGCCCGCTTTTTTTGGGTTTCTCTCTCTCGACGGGGTCGTTCTCAGCGTCAATAAGCTCTCGGCCAAGGTCATCGAGACCGAGCCCAGCGCCCTCATCGGGCAGTTTTTTTGGGAATGCCCTTGGTGGAAGCCACTGCCTGAATCGGCCGCGCAAATTCGCGACGCTGTCAGCGCCTGCACTTCGGGGCACAATGCGAGTTTCGACATCGACTATTGGGCGGTCTTAGATGGCGTCGGCCAAAAGCGGTGCGTGGCTTTCAACATCGCCAAGTTTCCCGACCAGCGTCTGGCCGTAAGCGGCGTCGACATCACGGAGCGAAAGGCCGCGGAAGCTCAGGTCGTCGATGTTTTGGAAAGCATGGGAGACTCCTATTTCTCCCTCGATAAAAACTGGAAGATCGTGCGCATCAACCCTCATTTTGAGGAGATGAGCCGCATCAAGCGCGTCGATCAAATCGGCCGTCATTTTTTAAAGCTCTATTTCTCCATGCCCGGCGCCGAAGACACGCACCTGTGGAAATATTTTAACCAAGCGATGCACGAGCGTGAGCCGGTTAAGGGCGTGGATTTTTACGAGCCATTCGGCGTCTGGGTGGAAGTGAGCATCTATCCTCAAGCGGACGGCGGTCTTGCCACGTTCGTGCGTGACGTGAGTGCTCAGAAAAAAAACGACGAAGCACTCCGTAAAGCTGTGGAGTCGAGGGACACCTTTCTGGGCATCGCTTCCCACGAGCTGAAAACGCCGCTGACTTCCCTGAAGTTACAAAGCCAAATGAGCCGGCGCTTGCTCGATAGACAGGGCGTCGGGGCTTTTTCCTCAGAGCGAATCACGAAGCTCATCGAGCATTCCAATACTCAAGCGGAGCGCCTGAGCCGGCTCGTCGATGACATGCTGGACGTTTCGCGCATCTCCTCGGGAAAGCTTTCCATGAACTTCGAGAAAGTGGACATCTCGAAGCTAGTCACCGAGACGCTCTATCAATTCGAGCCGCAGCTGGAAGCCGCCGGTTGCGTGCTGACGACGCAAATCGACCCCGGCGTCGAGGCCAAGGCGGATGCCTACCGATTCGAGCAAGTCGTGACGAATCTCATCGGGAACGCCATCAAGTACGCGCCGAACGCGCCTTTACTGGTCTCCCTGAAGAAGACGTGGGGCTCGGTCGTCTTGAGAGTGCGCGATCATGGGCCGGGGATCCCGAAGGACAAGCACGACCGCGTTTTCGAGCGTTTCGAGCGAGTCATCTCCGCGAGCAAAGTCAGTGGCCTCGGCCTCGGGCTCCATATCTCGAAGGAAATCATGGAAGCTCACCGCGGTAGCATCACCGTAGAGAGCGAGACCGGCCGCGGCGCCGAGTTCGTCGTTACTTTACCGAGCTAGTTGCGGGGCTTCAAAAGAACCGCGAGCCGTCACTCCGCTAAGGCAGTGTAATTTTCGTGGTATCCCCTGAAAATCCTTTCACGGAGTAGGTAACCGTCTCGGGATTTCCCGAAGTGCCGAGGTACTGGATGCTTCGAACCGTCCTGCCCGAGGCATCCGGGGCTTGAGGGGCCAGCCTGAAGCTTGGCGCTAAATGTACGTAGGTGCCGTCCTCGAGAGCAATGGCTAGCGTGGTATCCAGCTGAACCGCGCCGCCCTCGTTTAACTTGGTTTGAATGAGCTCCCAGATTTGTTGCTGCAGCTTCCAACGAACGCTCTCCGCCTTTGCGAGAGGGACATTCCGGGTGATCAAAACGTCTTTCACCGTTCGGCCAAAGGCCTCGAGGCCTAGTGCCTCCACGTCATACTCTTTGGGAACCTGCCAAAGAGGAGCGGTCCCGCTTTGTGGCTCGGGGTCTTTGACCAGGGCGATTTCCATCACCGTTAGCGCGGAGAGAGCCACGCCGCACGTGATTAGAAACTGCCTCCGGCTTGCCGAGATTTCGGCGAGTGCGGCCTGCTGGAAAAGGGAATAAAGGAAAATGAGAGAGAGTAGGGAACGAGGTAACATTTTGAGCCTCCTGCTCGGGAGTTGAAGTTACCTAGCTGGCGATCGGGCTCGCGATTTCTCGCATACCGTTGCGGCACAGCGCCGGACTCTCACCGGACTTCCCACAGCTAGGTGCTCTATTTATACCACGGATTGGAAGGGTTTCGGCAGGGCGACGCTGTTGTCGCCGCAATCCGGATAGCGCGCGGGCTTTCCATCGCGTGACCCGCCGAGAACCGCTTCGAATTATCGAGCCTCAAGCGGATAGACCCGTAAGTAATCAAAGAGCCCCGTTGATATGGGCTCGTTGTAAGGCTTGAAATCGTCTACTTGAAATCCAAGTCCAGAGCGTTTGATTGGAATGGCAAAGGTGTGAGACAGGACCACTCTATTGTAGGTCCTTAGAATGACTTGCGCCCCGCGCACCTCTATCGCCACGGGAATGGCGATTCTGTGTGTAGCGGAAACCGGGCCGCAGACCGACCGTTTGATTAGCGTTCGGCCCGCGGTGAAATTATTCATTTGGTAAAGGCTACAGACGGGCTGATAGGCGCCGGCTTTTCCAGCGAGAGCAAAGGTCACCATCTTGTAGGTATTGGCGTTGTACTCATAATCAAAGACCACTCCCACGCTGTTACTGGGAACGTACTCAGCGTTCGATCGGCAGTTTTCGCAAAGATTCGAATGTTTTGATCTCAAGACGTCATTGAAAAGGACTTGAGTGGCTATCCCGAATGGGGCGAAATCCATGGCGCCCATGACCTTATCCCAGCGAAGCGGGAAAGGGAGCGATGGGATCGTCAGTAGAGCGGCAGCACCGTCGATAGCAGTTCCGGCGAGAGCCCCAGTTCCGCCGAGCGAACTACTGACTTGTTTCCAATTTTTCCTTGAAAATAGGTACTCCTGCTTCCAATCCTCATTTGGCTTAAACCAATCATTAGGGATTTGAAGAGTGGTTTCATAATTAATTCCTCTAAAATTACTGAACTCGTCTCGATAATAAAATCCTTCCGCGAAACTTTGCCCGCAGACCAGAAAGAACAGGATAACGGTCACCGTGTATTTCATAAATGACTCCCTATAAATCCAGTTTAGAAGTTCGACCCAACAGACAACACTTACAATAAGGGCCAGAATAGCTTCATCGGAGGATAGACTCGAGTAGGGCCGAGCTGCTCGGCTGGAGCGCTCCGCAATTCATGATGTCCCCCGTCAGGACACAATGGCGCCGGCCGACGTTGCCGATGAAACTGCTGCCCGGGTTCGTGTCCCAGAAAATGTCCCCATTTCCCGGCGAGCTCGCCTCCACATTGAGACTATTGCCCATGATGACGTTACGAGGAGACTTCTGCAGGTAGATGGCGAATCCTGGCTGACCTCCGATGGTGTTGCCCGTGACTGTGTTGCCGTACGATCTCACGATTCGCAACGAGGTGCTCCCGCCGTTGGTGAAATTGTTCTCAGCGAAAGTATTGCTATTAGAGTCCACCACCTGAACGTGATCGTAGGGCGCGGATTGCGGCAGTATTCCGTGAAACTTGCTCGCCAGCACGTGGACCTTTCGGGTTCCTTCCGTCATGCGAAGGTCGACGTAGCGATTGGCTTCCCAGCGGCAGTTAGTGAACTGAATGTTGTTGGTCGAACCGTCCTTTTGGTCGTTGTCTCTCGACGAGAGAATGACGGCAGGGGTCCGATTAACTTCGCTGCCTGAGCGAATGAAGTGAACGTCGGTCAAGACCGAGTCCCACCAGCCGTAACCGTGAATGGCGGCGCCATCGAAGTGCGCGATGATCACCGACTCGAACTTCGCGAGCACCACGTCCGATAACCGAAAGCAATCGGCCGAATGCCCTGGAGCAGAGAACTCACCTGAGCGAGCATCGAAAGTAATGTCGCTCACCTCGACCTGGGCGTGGTGTCTTTTATCCGCTTGACCAGGCACTGCCGCGCCCACCGCCTCGACCAAGCCGCGATTTCCGAGGGGAGCAATGAGCTTTATCGTGGTGAGCGAGCGGCTCTCGCCTTTCAAAACTAGAAGCTGACGAGGCCCTACCGTAGCGATGGTTCTGGAAACCTGATAGGTGCCTTTTGGAAAGTACACCGTCTTGCCCTGGGCTACACCGTCTGCGATGGCCTGAACGATCTTATCCGTCTGATCGGCGTCACAATCGGCGCAGATATTGTAGGGGCCCTTAGTTACGTCGATAGTCGTCGATTGAGATCCACCTGCGTGCAAGCCACGTAGAGCTTCTCGCTCTCCCTCGCCCTCGGGTGCGGCCTTGAGACCTAATTTGTTACAGCCAGAGACCAGGGCAAGAAGAGTCATCAGACCGATAAATGGTTTCATGGGGACCTCCAGATAAATTCAGGATAGACGATTGATCTCACAATTAAGACTTACAAAAATGGCCAGAATACACCTTGGCACCCCTCCTCTTTCACGCCTGGTTTCGAGGCCTTAGGTGTGCCTAACTCTTGGGTATTCCCCGGATTCGCGCCAACATTTTTGGGGCGAACGCCCCTTCTATAATGAGGACATGCCTTGGAAACGTGTCTTCGCCTGCCTAGGAAAGGCGGCTTTCGCCGCTACATTCCTTCTTACGTCCGGCTGCCTCGAACGCGGCCCGGCGGGACGACACGAAGCCAATGGGGAAGCCTACGGCGAAATCTCCTACCATTTGGAGCCCGACTATTCGTGCGTGAAGGACACGGGTGAACGGGTTCCTAGTTACAAGAGCGCGATTCGCACCGAAGCCAATGGCTCGGTCTATCTTTTAGGCGACGTTTGCTCAAAGGATTCGCCCCAGCTCTTGGCGACCCCCATGGTGGAGACTTCGAGCTACTATCCTGAGCTCACCGGCTTTGGAACGGACATTTACGAAAAGAACGCAACTGCTCCCTCGCCCTTGGATGAGCAGCTCTATTTCGTGGAAGCTTGGTGCCGCGTCGAAGGGGCGACCGCGCAGAACGGATTCGACATTTCGGTTCATTACAGTCTCTACGATCGCGTGCCCAGGGTTAGGTTCCGCAAGTCCGCGTCGTTCACTCCTGATATTCCCAGCAATGCTTTTAACTGGGAGCGCGGGGCGAATCGTATCGAGACCGACGAGCGAGTGCTTTACGAAATGGAAGTCGCCGGCACCACGAAGCTCGCTCTTACCGTGGAATGGAATCGTCCTATCGAGCAGCAAACTAAGTTCGAGGGAACCCTGAAAAATCTTACGACCGGAAGCTCCCACCCCATGCGTTGCCGGGCAGTCTCCACGCTGAAAAACTTCGTTCAGCGGATGGCGAAAATCGGCGAGCTCAAAGGAATTCCCCCCGTGCCCGCGACCGGCGGAACTTTTTTCGAGTACAACCAGGCGCGGACCTGCCGAAAGGCCGATGGTAGCACTATCCGCGGTTACAGTTCGGCCATCGTGCGAGGCGAGGAAGGTCCGAAAGAAGTTCTGCCAAGCTACTGCCGTTCGACCGGCGCCGCTTCGGCCGTAGACACTTCGCAGATTGAGACCTCCTCTTACAACCCACGCTACCTCGGATATGGGCCGAAAATTTACGAGTACCGCCCGCCCTCGGCCGGAGCGGATTTTGGGTACGGCGACGTCGCTCTGATCTGGTGCCGCACTAATGGGGCTACTGCGACCCGGGGCATGGATTTGGTGCTTCTCTTTAGACTGCGCTCTGAGGATCGAGTGTTTCGCTTTTCGTCGGACGGATACACCAAAGCCGAGCTCAGCGATCAATGGTATGTGGGGCACAGGGTGGAGAGCGGACCGATCACTCGCTCTGAA
The DNA here is from genome assembly GCA_043767805.1 of Pseudomonadota bacterium. Classification (GTDB taxonomy): domain Bacteria; phylum Bdellovibrionota; class FAC87; order UBA2466; family UBA2466; genus CAZZHG01. The sequence goes on from JAYUGC010000099.1 coordinate 41,355, forward strand.
GGGCTCGTCACCATCCGAAATCTTCTCCCTTGGCGAGACATTAAGCTCGATATCTCGACCACCTCTCTCAGCGCCACGGACCGCCGCTATCCGGCCGTTCTGGAAGCGATGACCCAAAATAAGCGAAGCCGTCAGGAAATGACGTGCCGGGTTTCCACGGATATCATTGCAGAATAGAGGGCCCGTGGCTCTCTGGTCTTATGACTAAGAACGCCGCCCCATTTCTTTCGGTCATTCAGCAGCTGATCGTGGCGGGCAAGTTGCCGGCTGCCCGCGAGAAGCTGAGAGCCTGCCGTCGACTGAAGATTCCCCGCAAGCTCGCTCTCGGCTTTGCGACCGCGGCCCGGCAGGCCGGCGTTCCCGAGGTGGGGCTTCGTTTTTTGAGCGATATCGTCCATCCTCCAAAGCCCCGAAAAAGTGACGCGACCGATCAAGAAACCGCGGAGTTTGCCATGGGCCTCGTGCGCATTGGCGCCGTGGAAGAGGCGGCGGACCTCATGGCGGCGAAAAAGCGCGAGGCCACTTCCGATGTCTTGCTGGCCCGCATATTCGTGCTGGCTCCTCAGTGGAATTATTCGGAGATAGCCTCGGTCGCCCAAGCCTATCTGAGCAAGGAGCTAACCCCCACCGCGCGAGTCATCGGGCAGTTGAACTTTGTTGCGGCACTCATTCAGGAGCGCCGGCTCGATGAGGCCGAGCCCGTACTAAAAGAGGTGCTTCGTGGGGCGGAGCAAAACCAGCTCGCCCGATTTCTTGGAAATGCTTTAGAGCTGAGCGCGCAGTGGGCGATTTTAGAGAGGCGGTGGGACGCCGCGAACGGGTTTTTAAACCGCGCTGAGGCGAGGCTTGGGGGAACCGGATCTATCGACGAGCTTTTCCTCAGGAAATGGCGGGCCGTGCTCGAGCTAAAGCGCAACCCGAGTCAGGCCGCTCGCGCTAAGGTGCTCGAAGTCAGGCGTCAAGCCGCCGCGAAACCTCACTGGGAGACCGTGAGAGACTGCGATTTTTGGCTCGGCACGATCTTAAAGGAAGAAAAATTAATCGAACAGGTTTACTGCGGAACCCCTCTAGCAAGCTTTCGCAAATACCTGCTACGCGAAAATCCGGGCTTCGCTCCACCTGAGCGCTACTCCCGGACTTTGGGCGGTTCGAAGCCTTCGGTGGTTTTAGATTTAAATGAGGCGACCGTGGATGGCCGCGACGCGAACATGAAGCCGGGCGGCACGCTCCACAGACTTTGCTTCGCCCTGGCCATCGATTCCTACCGTCCGCGCCGGTTGCCGTCCCTCCACTACCACGTTTACCCCGGTGAGTTTTTTAATTCCGAGTCGTCTGCGCTGCGCATTCACCAGCTTTTATGGAGGCTTCGCGCTTGGGCGAAGGCGCAGCGGATCCCTCTCGATGTGCAAGAGATCGCCAACGCTTACTGGCTAACCTCTAAATCAGGACTGAAGCTCGAATATGGGTTGGATAGAGGCTGCCATGGGGAGTCCGATCGCCTCGTGCTGAAGCTTTCTCGGGAAAGCGAGCCTATGTCGGCGGTAGAAATCGGGAAGCTCCTTCACACTACACCTCGCACTACGCGGCGTTTGTTGCATGAGCTCCTCGGTAAAGGCCGGCTTACGAAAGTGGGCCGCGGGAAGAATTCACGCTACGGGGTGGCTTAGGGTGGAAGTCGCCAACGTTCGCCTGCTGGTGAGGGCATTACAATCAGACGAAGTCCGCGGTCTGAAACCCGGTGGGCGTGGCGTTGAAAAACGTATTCCCCTTGATAGAAGACTGGTGAAAGCTCGCCTTCGTCAATCCGTCACGGAACATGACCGGAGTGGCAACTTGAACGCCATTCTGAGCCCGGAACATATTCCCACTGGCTAGAATCCCGCGAAGATTAACGGGAGCGGCATTCCCGTTGCGATGAAATAATAGGAAAGGAGCGCCGCTCACCACGCCCGGCTGAGGCGTTGTATCGTCGAGCACCGCACCGTCACTGGCATAAAAGAGATTGTTTTGAATGTGGATCGACGTCGAATCCGAGCGCACAAGGATGGATGCTTTTGACGGGTTATCAAGATAATTGCCGATGATCATCACCATCTCGGCGAATACGCTGGGATGAGAATCGAGGCCCCCCAGAACGATGGAGTAATTATAAAAGGGGCTGGGGTGGCGGTAAATATGATTCCCCGTGAGGTACTGGCCTCCAGCCGCAACAAAGATACCGGTCGAGCAGCCACGAATCAGGTTGTTAGCGACCAGGTTGTCGGGACGACACAAGCTGATCCCGATGGAGCCCTCTCGGGTGGACTGAATGTGGTTGTGCAGGGCGAATAATTCATGATTATTGCCCGCGGTGCTTACCACGATTGCCTGGGAAAAATTGTCGAAGGTGCAGCTCTCCACCCGAACGAAAATCCCTCCGTTGATTTGAATAGCCTCCTGATAGCCGCTCTTGGATGCGCAAACGAAGTGCAAGTTAGTGAAGTCAATCCGTTCCGAGACGACGGATTGACCGCTCGCATCCATCCGCATGCCCACCAGAACGGCGGTGGCAGCGGTCGAGAGGATTGTTCCGGAGCCGATCATGCGAAAATTCTTTTTGCCTGAAATGCGAAGCGGGCTCGTAACGAGGTATTTCCCTGGGCGGAAATAAACACAGCCGTCGTTAAAACCGGCGGCGTTGATAGCGGCCTGGAGGCTCGGCCCGTCATCGTGAACGCCGTCACCGATCGCTCCCAGACTAGTGACGTCGATAGCGTCGGGAGTGGGAGGCGCGGCGGCGAGTGGGACGGACACCGGGCCGGCAGCGACCGCGCCCGTAGCTCCCAGCGACAAAATCCCGGTCCCAAAAAGACGGAGAAAATCAGAGCGGCTGTAATCAGCCATAGCCACCTCGGGACCTTTTTACCATTTTGGGCTACAGGATGGCTAGGACCAGTAGAAGCCGACCCCAAACAAAGTCCAAGGCCCAAGAGCGCAAGAGTTTGGCGTTTCATCGATATCAAAGGGGTTACTCTCCTCAAGGAGAGTTAACGGGCGGGTCCCGTCTCGGGAATGTCGTAGAGCTTGCCGATGTTTTGGCGCATCGATTGGGGATACTTCTCGGGTCGTTTCAGGATGTCCTTGCGAAGCTCGTCGAGGGACGTCTTCAAAGTAGCGGTGCAGCCGTACTCTTCGAACTTGCGAAGCAGCTCGAGCGTTCTTTCACAAGTCTGGAGAGACGCTTCGATTTGCTGGGGGCTGCCGTAGTCTTTTATCTCGTCGACCTGGATCAAATTGCTCGCCGCGAGCTTAAGGAAAGTCTCCAGAGATTTCGAACCGGTAAAAATGGCTTCCCCTTCCTCGGGAGCGAGCAGCGGGTTCGCTTTGATGGTGGCGACTATATTATCGATCTCGAGCTTCGCGCCAGGAAGGGTGAGATCGGCCCGGCCGAGTTTTTCGATGCCGCGATCCAAATTGAGCTGAATGAACTTTCCGAAGAACCCATCTTCCGCGAGGGCGCGGTGCTTGTCTTCCACCAGCGCCGGATGGGGAGCAATGGCAAAAAAGGGCATTCCGGCTCTCGGGTTTTCGAGAAGCACTTTTTTGACCGCCGTTCGCATGACGTCGGCATCCCCTTCCTCACTGAGCGCATCGAGGGCGTGGTAGAGCAGATAGAAGTAGGCATCCTCCTTCATCTTTGGGTCTTGAGCCATCGCCGATAATAGGGGCATTTTTTGATCCCCGAGAGCTGTTTTAGAACCGACCGCGAAGGAATAGAGCTGAAGTTTGCTCTCCCGGAGCGGCTCCTTGAACAGAGCGGCCATCTTTTCCGGCCCATTCTTGAGGTAGGTCATTAAAGTATCTTGAATCGGCGTTAGGAAGTTCAGGCTGAACGTATATTTATTTTGTAGATTTCCGCTGAACCAAAGCGAGGCGATCTGGGCCATTTTCGACTCGAAAGCGGCTTTCGTTTTGAGCGCGAGCCTATCTTTGTGAAGATCCAGGTAATAGAGGAAATCGTAAGGCTTAGCGTCGTTCGCCAGATACTCATCGGGAATTTCCTCGAGAATGCGAATTTGCTCCGGGACGTCGAGAGAGGTCAGGATACCAAACAGTTTTTCGGCGTTCTGAGTCTCGGCGCTCTGGGTCGCCGTTTGGTTCAAGGGAAACTGGAAACGAACCAGCGAGGCTATGTTTGAGCTCTGCAAAATAGTTCTCAGCTTCGCGGGCACGTCGAAATTAGCCGACAGCGCCGAGCGTTTTGCGGTGTGGAGAAGATTGACAGCACGGGGAGCTTTGCCCAGATCGAACACGAATTTATACTCAGGATGCATCAGGCTGCCCCATTGCCGATTGAGCTCGCCCGCGGCCTCTTGTGCGAGCGGGCTTTTTCCTGGAAGCCGGTCGATGAGCTGGAGCATGAGCTCGCCCTCGTCGAGCTGGTGATACACGTCGAACAGCTTGCGCTGAAGATCGCCCAACGCTTTATCGGCGAGGGGCGGGCTGCAGGCCTGAAAGTGAAAGCGAAGGTGGCTTACGCATCTTTTCTTTAGTTCGCAATCGGTGATGGCAACGCAATCCTCGGTCGGGCTTTCGCAGGTTTTGCGAACGCTCTCGTCTTTTCTCGTAAGGGCAATGAGCTCGTCCACGCTGGGCACGGGACCCGCCGCCACGGCTTTCGCCATCAGAGCCGCCGTCAGCGCGTTGACGACGGGCTGGCGAGACCCGCTTTCTTTCGACCATTGCGCGGAGGCGCTCAAGATACTCTTCACGAGCTTTAACTTTGCTTTGGGATCTTTCGGAAGGACATCGCGAGAACGAAGAATCGTGATGACTTGGCCGGCCACACCCGCGACCAGAGGCGCCGCGAAAGAGGTGCCGTTGATGGGACCGACTTGGTTCTTTCCGACGACGCAGGAATTTTTCCGAGTTTCCTGGTCATAGAAGTGCTGCGCGGACAGGAGCGAGAACACTCCCGAACCGGGCCCGTAGATGCCGCCTTCACTGGAAAAAGGAGCGTCGTCGGAGAACTCGTCGGACGCCGCCACTTTGAGAAAGGGAGCGTCGAGGGGAACCGGGGCTCGCGTGCCATTTGCTTTAATTCCGGAATTTCCGGCCGCTTTGACGACGAGGCATCCCTTTTCCGCGGCGGCCTTGTACCAAAGCTCCTTTTCCAGGACGCGGGCGCCCACTTCTTCCGACAGGTCGCCCCACGAGACATTGACGACGTCACTCGTCTGGCAGGCCTTCTCAATGGCGGCGGCCAGCAAGGCGGAAGACACCTGTCCATTCGCGTTCTGTTCCGTCACACGATACACGTCGAGAGTGACGTGATGGGTGACGCCAATTTCCTTGCCGGCAATCATCCCGGTCACCGCGGTGCCGTGGCCATCGATGTCGATGTCCTTGTCGCCCGAGGAGTCGTGGCCTTTGAACGTCTCCAGCCCCTTGCTCTCGATACCCGAGCTTTGCGTCTTGGTATCGAAGCCTGAGTCGACGACCGCCAAGCGGGCGAAGAATTTCTTGTCGCCCGTAGTGCTTTTTACGACGACCTCCGCGAGATCGGCTCCGACCTGAAGACTCGCCCACGCGGGGTTACGATCGCCGCAGCGAGGGTAAAGGCGGCACATGGGTTTGTCTTTTGCGACGGGCGCCTCGCTGCGAGGGGCCTTCTGCTTCGTCGTCGTGGAATCATCATGATCGTCGTCTTTGGCGTAAACGAGCGTATCGGGAACGACGCTCTCGACTTCGGGCTCTTTGGCCAGAGAAGCGAGTAGAGCGTCGTAGGCGGAACGGCTGGTAGTGGCACTGGGCTTGATGACGAGAAAGGTTTTTCCGCCGCCCAGCACTTTGGCGATCTTCAGCGGCACTTTCGCGAGGATGCGATTTCTTCCCGCTGGCGAGCGCAGTATGATCACTCGTTGCAGCGCGAACCCGGGCGGTACTTTATCCGCTAATGCCGGGAGGCAGGTGAACGATAGGAGAATGGCGCTGAGCAGCAGTCTCATTTAGGCGGCCCTTTCGATGGGGTTTGGCTCGCCTATTATAGACGCGATCGAGAGGTTATTCCGCGATATCGGGCCGCTCGAAGGGACCCGCTATCTGCGCCAAGTCACCCGTTTCGAACCCACGCTTGAACCAGAAGGAACGTTGTTTCGACGTCCCATGCGTGAAGGAGTCAGGGACGACGTAGCCTTGGGTTTTCTTTTGAAGCGTATCGTCTCCGACCTGATAGGCCGCGGTAAGCGCCTCTTCGAGATCGCCATCCTCGAGATAGTGAAACTTTTTCTCCGCGTGGTGGGCCCAGACGCCGGCGAGGAAATCCGCTTGTAGCTCCATGGCGACGGAGTCCGAGGCGCCGCGCCTTTTGTATCCCATCAGGCGCTGTACGTGGTGCCCCACTTCATGGGCGATGACGTAGGCGCGGGCGAAATCTCCTTTCGCGTTTAGCTTGCGATCCATGTCCTGGTAGAAGGCCAGGTCGATGAAGACGCGCGAGTCGTTCGGACAGTAGAAAGGTCCGACGGCGCTACTCGCCGTGCCGCAGGCGGATCGCACGGCGCCCGAAAAGAGCACGAGCGTCGGTTCCGGGTACTCTTTGCCCTCTCGCCTCAAAAGATCGGTCCAGACGATTTCGGTATCCCGAAAAACAACTTTAGTGAAGGCCGCAACGCTACCCTCGGCGGGATTAACCGCACGGCTTTGCGCCGGGGGATTCGGATCGGATGGGCTCGTTATCTGAGTGAGATCGACCCCGGTGAAAAGGGAGATTAGAGCAATGATGAGACCGGCGGCTCCTCCTAGAGCCAGCCGTCCTCCCCCCATGCCTCTTCGATCTTCGACGTTGCTACTCTCTGCGCGCCCAAACCATTTCATAGGTGCCTCCAGTTGTAGGAAAAGGGGAATGCAAAACGCGGGCCCTTTCTCTTCGTTATTTTCCGCTGCTTAACTCCCCCGTGTACGCATCTGTGTACGCTAACTCCGGTAACTACCTAGTTTTATTTTGAAAAATATCAGCCCGATCCAATATGACGCATCACATGCCGGGGATAGAGCCGTCGGCGATTCCCGAAGCGATGGAGAAAATAAAAGCCGCTTTGAGAAAACGGCAGCTGCGGACGAAGCTCTCCAGCGGAGGATCGATTTATCGTTTCGGTGAATGGCCGCTCGTCTTCGCTTCCTTGGGCGATCCTCGGCAAGGCGCGACTCTCCCTGAGATTAGACAGCCCGCAAGTGCGGGCCGGTGTCGGTAGCGGCGGCTCGGCGGTGATTGTGCTTCTGCCTCCGAAGGCGCAGGACTGCAACAAGCAAGCGGTGAACGCGATTCTCGCGACCTGCAAGCTCGAGAGCTAGTGGCGAGAGCCTTCTTGAGTAAGGCTCGAGGCTGAGATTAGATCACACTAACGGCCGGCTTGTTTATTCCTGGTCCGGCATACTCTGTAGGACGGTAGGCGCGGCGTCGGCTTCCTCGGTGGCGTCGTGATCTCTTTTATCGCGATAGGCTTCGTTCTGATCTTTGTAGCGTTCGCGAAGCACTTCTCGCTGTTCGTCGGAAAGACCGGCGGCCATTCCTTTGCTCGTGGGCTTCTCCGTGACGTCGACTTCTTCGCCGGTGACCTTCGCCATCAAATGCTTGAGGAGCGAGTTGTTCTGGCAACCCGTGAGCATCAGCGAGAATAGGAGTAAGCACGCGAGTTTCATCAAGGAACTTATCGGTTGAGCTGAGCCGCGTTACTGAATAAGAAATCTGAACCTTCCCCCGATAAAGGTCGGCGGGGACAGGGCCGCTCCCCGTGTCACACCCCGAGCTCACTTAAGCAGCTGAGATTTCAGAGAATGGTTCCATGCGTCGAATTCGCGGGCCGTATTCTCCCAGAACACTTCGATGCTCATCTTGGAAGGTAACCAAGGAGAGATGGAATGTTCGTAATGCGGTTTCAGTTGATGTTGGTGGTGGTTGGTTTGTGTCTAGGGTCCGCGCCGGCTCGCGCGGATCACGAGCCGAGTTCCGAGGCAAAGCGCCCCATGCTCGAGCAGCGCTCGGTCACCTGCGGCGATCATTGGTACAAGGTAAAACTTTATTGGGCGTCGGGAAGTACCAAAGGAAAAGCCACGTTCTCGGGCGATAGCCGGCCGGAGCGTGACTCCGTGAACGTAAAAGTCACCCAGAAGGCAGGAATTTTGGTGGCTAGTTTCGAGGACGCCGCGGGCGGCGAAATTTCCCTCTCGGGTCTCGGCACCAATTCCATTTCGGGCACGATTCGCGAGAGCGAGAAGTCGTCCGCCGTGTCGATTGGGCCTTGCTACCGCACGAAGTGAGCCGCGCTTAGGCGTGAGCGATAAAATCAACGGGCAGCAAAGAAGCGCGTGTCAGCATTTCGCGGATGGGCGTGAAGCGCGCGGCCGCCCAGAGCGTGAAGTTCCAAGCCGCATGGACGAGAATTCTCGGCATCAGGCGAAGGGCTTTCTTTGCTTTGTCTCGTTTCAGGTCGCCGATCACGCTCGTCGTATCAAACAGCCACGGTTTGGTTTGAATCCGGGAGAACCCGGCGTCGTGCAGAAATTTGCGATATTCCCACACGTAGTACACGTGCTCGTTGCCGCCGTAGTGGCCCATGCGCTCGGGCTGTTCTTCGAGCATGCGCTGATACCAGGCCTTCGTGCGAAACGGTTTTAAGATAGGCTCGTGCAGAAAGATCTGGCCGCCGGATTTCAGACGCTTCCGGCATTGGTTGAGGACCGCTTGTGGATCGTCGCAGTGGTGTAAGGACGCATTGAAGACGATGAGATCGAAGTTCGCTTCAGGAAGCTGGTCCAGGATTTCTCCCGTGCCGCAGTACACGTTTACGTGGAAGCCGTAGCGGATAGCCAGTCCGTCCAAAAGACTGCAGGCCCGGAGCGACGGCTCTAGTCCCGTTACGTTGTGGCCTAAGCTCGCAAGGTAAACCGTGGACTCGCCTGGCCCGAAACCGACATCCAGAACTTTTAGTCCTCGCGGGGAGTGCTTCAGGAACGCCGCGAGATCCCGCAATGGGCCTTTTAAACTCGGACCGAAGAAGGTCTCGGGTGTCGGAAAGCGCTTCTGGCTTTTCTTGAGCTTCGCTTTCAGCGTGGCCGCATCGATTTTTTCATCGTGCACTGCCAGCTCGGCGGCAAGACCCTGGGACGGCTCGAATGTGAGGAAGTGAACGGGCACCGGGGGAATATAAGAAACTCCCCCGAAAATGGCCAGCCTTCCCTGAGGAGAGCCGTCCCGCCTACCATTTCGGAATCGGAGGAAGCGCCATTTTCGGGCCCGTGGGGTCCCAGGTGTAGTTAATCGACACGAGGGCACCTTCGGAAAGACAAACCTCCTGGCCGAAAATGAGGGTGCCGTTCCTCACTTCGAGACTGGTTGAGGAAACCGGCTGTTTGACTCGCCCCTTTTCTTCCGCGGTGACCCGCAAGTTCTCTACTTCATGGTCAGGGCGGGCAACCCCAAACGAGTTCCCGCATCCGCCGGACCAACGGCAAGTGACAGAGATTTTCGGGATGGCTGTGGCCATGACGACGTGATCCCCACAGGCGCCGGGCTGAATTTCATCCAGTGATTTAAGGGCGAATACCGAAGAGGAAACAAGTAAGGCGAGCAGAAAAGATAAGGTTTTTCCCATGATGCCTCTCCAAGTTGTATCCTCTAAAATTGCACGTTCTGGGCCAGTCAGGTTCTCAGCGGTTTCGCCGACTTGAGCTTTTTGGGGTGGCGAACTTGTCTACATTCGTCGAAGAAATCCTCGCGGCCGGACTGTAACTATCCTCAAGGATAGTCGGTTTCGGATTTTCAGAAGGGGGCTCCTACTTTCGGAGACTACGATTGGGAGCGAAGATTTTGACGTCCCTATTTTTTGCCCCCCCCCGGACAAAAAAGTCTTACTGTGTCCTGATGGCGCGGGTTTACTCAAAGTACATCGAAACTCGTTTCGATCCGGTGGAAAAATCAGACATAGGGTGGACTTGCGAGTTTATGCCCTGAGAAGAGGAAATCTGTCGATATTTCTTCCTACAAAAGAAAGTGCGAAGAATTTTCTCCGACATTTTAGCCTTTTAGGCTGTCTATTCTGTAGAGGATAATGACCCCCCCACCGGGACGGACTGATTGGGGAATGGATCTGTAGTACTACGTGTTTCCTAGCGCGGGAACCTGAATAGAACTTGGCGGCTATCCTTAGAATACAGGCTCAGATTCACGCCCGTGTTCCGAGGCACCTCAATTGCAGTTCAATTAGATACTTTGAAAGGACTCTAGCCATGAAATTCAACATTGCGGTACTTCTCGGATTGATAATGTTCTCAACTTTCGGTTTCGTGGCTCTGGCGGATGGATGTACCTGTGTCATCCAGCCGGATGGAGCGAGGGAGTGTCTGATTTGTCCAGATGGCCAAACGCCTTCATCGGAAGACCTCGCCAAGGCCCAGCCCGTGGGGGCATCACAGGAACCAAGTTATGAACTCCCTGGGGCCCCTGAAGAATGACGAGTAAATAGCTCCCAGAGGTATCAACCTTTTCCGTAGATTGAAGTCCGCGCCCATCCGCGGCCCGGTCCGCCCGATTCTCTTCCTCTTCGCTAGTCGCGTTCACAGAATAATGCGGCTACGCGGCCAATTCGTAAGGGAGATAGGCGCCACTTTATCTGGATGTTAAGGCCCGTCGATTATCGATTTCCAAGACGCTGCTCGATTCGATCGAAAATCTCCTCAAGGGGAATGCCTGCTTCAGCTCGAAACTTGTTGAAGCAATAAATGCCTGAATAATCCCCGTCGGGGTCGGCGATGGCTCCCGTCCTTTCGCCTTCAATTTGAGAAATAATCCTCAAATCTTCGTGTACCAAAGGTTCCAGAGGCGCGATTCCACCGAAAGCCTCCTGAGCTCTCGGACAAGAAAGAGCCGGCACCACGGTCGTGCAAGAAAAATCAGGTCCGAGCGGTTGCGTTAATGAATCATCGCCCCCATGGCGGATTCAATTTGGTTAATGCGCTGGATGGAAACGAGGTTCTCCAGTCGCTTTAAATCTACCGGTGTGGTCTGCCACCCATACTCTAAACGAATGGCGGTGAATGCCACCAGCGTCTCGACGATAGGAAGGCGCTGTTAAAGGCAATGCTTGGCGAGGTCAAAGTAGGCAGCAACGAGGAAATTCCCGGTTGAGCCGTAGCGTGAAGGACTTTTGCCAAATCCGGGAGTTTCCTAAAGCGAACGGCGCAACGTTCTTTAGCCTGAAGGAGAACCCTGTATTCAAATTGGTGGACCCGACGCGGATCGAACGCGCGACCTCCACAATGCCATTGTGGCGCTCTCCCAGCTGAGCTACGGGCCCCCATCAATCGACTGATGAGTTGAAAATCACTGGGTTTTCAACCAACCGGAGAGACTTACCAGAGGTGCCGCGGGCTGGCAATAAGAAGAGTGTTATCTCAGATCGGGCGGCTCGGCGGGCGCGATCGGCTCCGGAAACGCCATGTGAACCGCGTTTCTGGACTCCCGCTTCACCGTGTACATGGCGCTGTCCGCGAGTCGTAACAACGTATCGCGCTCCATAGTGTGGTCGGGATAAACCGCGACGCCCACACTCACGGTCGTTTGAATCCGCTGCTCCTGCACCACGAAAACACGGCGCTCGATCTGGCGGCGGATGCGCTCGGCAATTTCCCGCGCGCCTTCCTTGTTCGTGTCGTGGAGAATCACCACGAACTCGTCCCCGCCGTAACGAAACACCGGATCGATGTTACGAACGCAGTTACGCACCGCTTTCGCAATCGCGACGAGAAACGCACTACCCAACAAATGCCCGTGCTTGTCGTTGATGCTCTTGAAATGATCCACGTCGATAAAGAGCACGGCAAAGTGCTTCGCCTTTTGGCTCGTGCGCACGATGGCGTTGGTGAGCGCGTACTTCAGATATCGGGAGTTATAGAGCCCCGTGAGATCGTCGATGAAAGTACGCTGCTTCACTTCTTCGAACTTCTCGAGGTTCAGCAAACAGACTTGAGTGTGCTCCCAGAGAAGCTTCGTCTCGGAAAGCCGTTTCGCTCCCGCCGCCCCGGGAATACCCCAAAGCAAAACGCCGCCGAGCTTATGATCTTGGCACGCGAGATACACTTTGCGGGTTCCGTCTTTGGCGACGAATTGCCGAAGCTTCGGCCCGTGGTCCCAGCCCTGCCGCCGAGGTAAAAGGTCCTGCACGCCAATGGTTTGTACTTTGCGCGGCACTCCGCAGATGAGCTTCTGCTCGCCGTCGAGCCAGGCCCCGCCTTCCGCTCCCAAAGTCTGCTGCAAAAATTCCAAAGCGCAGAGCCGGAGTAACCAAATCGAAGTGCTCGAAGAAATCTGCGTGAACGCCCGCACCAAACGCGCGCGTGGTCCTTCTAACCTTCGCATCATCACTTGGCGCTGTAGTGCACGGCGCAGAGTCCACGCCATTTCTTCCGGACTCACGGGCTTTAAAAGATAATCGGTAAATCCGCAGCGGATGCAGCGCAGAGCGCTCGCGGCCGAGTCCGTTTCGGAAAGCCCAATCAAATCACTATCGGGAAAAGCCGCGCGCAACGCTTCGAGCTGCGGTTCCCAGGGAGTCGGGATGGCGTCCAAGTCGAGGAAGACGGCCAACGGAGGGCTCGGGCTCTTGTCCGCGAGAAGCCCTTCCAAAGTCGGAAACCAATGAATCGTACCGCCCAAACCGGCTACAGCCGTGTCATAGGGGTGCCGCATTTCGTCTGAACCAAAGAAAGCGAAGATGGTCTTGGTGACTGACATAGGGTGGCTAAGTAGGGGGATTAGCTACCAATGTAGCATAAGGATCGCCGTTTTGCCGGGCCGGGCGCCCCGTAAGAAAATTGGTCCGTCGTTTGCTCTTTAAGCGAATGGCTCGGTAGGCGTAGACCATGAGGATACGATTATGGTGAAGGTCAATTTAACCGTCCCTCGTTACGACTTGAGAAAGCGCCTTGCGGTCGCTTTTCTGAGTATCAGCATTTTGGGTTTGATCGGACTCGCGGTCCCTATACTCACCAATCACTGGGACGAGCCCCGCCCGTTACAGGTCGAAGAGACCGAAACGGTACTTGCCGTCGCCGAGCGCCTCGAAGGCCGGGTTCCGAAGCTCGCTGAATGGCTCCAGGATTTCCGTTACAGTGTCGTGCAAAATGATTTCGAGATCGTCGTGCGCCATCAATGGCGCTCGCAAGATCTGGTCTCTCAATCCGGCCGCACGCTAGTGTTCTCCGACAAGTTCTTCGACGCGGACACCGTGAACCAGGAGCAAGCGCTCCTTGGCATTCTCGTGAACGTGCATTCGCAGATCGAGCCGGAGTCGGACGTCGCCTACGGCGAGTAGTCTAAGGGCAGAACGATTTTTTCTGCACTAGTCTACCCACCGCCGATAGCTTTACCGACACGCAGTTCTCATAGCCCGGCGCGACTTCCTTCACCTTCCCCATATTCACGGCGAAGACCATTTGCTGCCCGACTTCGAGGAGCTGCAGCGCGACCGAGCCTACCGGCAACGCCGATTTCAGCACGCGCTCTTCGGTGAGGCTGAAGAACCAGTCGTTCACCTTAGCCTCCGTGAAAGCGCCCGCGATTCTCAAATTGGAATCGCCTTCGGGCTGCTTATCCACGTCATTCAACGCGATCTTGCTGTCGAGCTCGAGCCCGCCTGAGGAGAGTAAGTTCTTCTCCGGATCGAGGAGCAGGTACGGATAGTCCGTCATCAAATCGTAATACGATTTGGCGGTCTGCACTCTGAACTGGATGGAGCTGAACTTATCGCCGTCATCGGGCGAGATAGTGAAGGGCAGGTCGATGGACGAGCCCTTTACCGCGACGACGGAAGTTTTCGCCACCGAGCCCACCTCCATCTTCGGCTGGACCTTGATGGCATCGAAGTTATTGTCGACGCTCACTTCGAAGTAGTTATTGCCGACCGGCGCGCCCTTACTGATGCGCAAAGAGTACGCCTTGAGCCGCACTTTCACGCCCACCGCGTGGTGGAGAAAAGGCGGTGCGACGACGTCGATCTCATAGACGCCCGCGCGCAAGGTTTCCGTCTGACCGAGGAGCGGCGCCTGCGGGTTGTTGCGATCGGCGTCTTGAAGCTTGGAGAGCAAACGCCCTTCGCTGTCTAAGAGCTGCGCCCAAACCGATTGACCGTCGGAGGTGAGGTCGAACTGCACCGCCGTCGTTCCCGCCGGAACGTCGACAAACACTCTCTGTACCGTGCCCACTTCCACTTTCAAGTCGGCGTTGTGCTCGTGCTGGTTGGAATCATCCAAAGCGACGGGCACGACGACGGTCACGGGAATGACGAAAGCCATCCGGCCCGTGCCTCCCTCGAAGGCCGTGATTTTTTCGGAATGAAGGCCGGGCTTCGAGAGAATCGACGCATCGATCTCGGCCCGGAAGCTTCTATTCGCTCCGAGCAAATGAAAATCGGGAGGGGTCAGGATCCACGAAGCAGAGGCTTTGAGCTGGTACGTCTTCAAGGCGTTCTTATCGGCTTGAGTCGCGCCCGCTTTGAAGTTCGGCGTAATGCCGACCGTGAACTCGTTCACGGGAAGCTTACGCGCCCGAATGTAGATGCCTTTGCCTCTTCCGCCGGGAGCGGTCGGGCTGGTGACGCTAATCGAATAATCGATGGTGGAAGCGCCTTTGAGATCTTTCAAGCTCTCCAGCGAGGCCACGACATTCATGAGCCCATGTCCCTGCTCGATGAGGGCGAGATCCGGAATGTGGGTCGCGCCGGCATACACCGCGCGGGTTACCGTCGCGCGATCGGCCGGCAACGCGGCTTGCTGAGCGGCGCTAAGGAGCAGCGCCAAGCCACCCGTCACTTGCGGTGACGCCATGGACGTTCCGCTGAAGGTCGCGAGATCGTCGTGCCATCCGGGGACGCTCGACAAAGCCGTGCCGGGAGCAAGCAGCGTCGGTTTGAAGCCGCCGTCAAAGAGCGGTCCCACCGACGAGAAATACCAGAGCGAGTCCTTCTTGATGCCGACGTAACCGTAGTTGCTCTCGGCGGACTCTTTAGTGAGATAAGCGGCGTTACTGATCGCAAGCTCCGCGCCCGCGGGGGTGCCGATGGTGAGCAGGCCCGGGCCTTCGTTGCCGGCGCTGATGCTGAACAAGATGCCCTTCTCGCGAGCGACTTTATCGATGTACTGATCTATGGCGCTTTTGCCCACGTTTGAGCCCGCGCGAATGCCGTAGCTCAAGTTCACGACTTGAGCGCCGCGCGCCGCCGCGAAATCGATCGCAAGCAGCATGGAGGCGGTCGTCGTCGAGCCACCGGCCAAACGGTTGTCGCCGATTTTGGCGCCGATGACTTTCGCGCCGGGAGCGACGCCCGTAAGGCCGTTCGGATCGAAGCCCGTCGAGATGCCGGCAACGTGGGTGCCGTGGCCGCCGTCGTCAAACACCAGGGACGCGACCGAGCCATCGTTTTCTAAGTTTAGAGAGGCCGTAAGGCTCTTCTTCTTGCCGAGCTTCGTGAACGCTCTCGATTTGCCGAAATCATAGAGCTCGGCTTCGTCGGTAAAATCCTTGTCGGCGTTCGTATCGATTTTGCCGTGCCAGCTGCCGTCGGCGGCTTTGAAGGCAAGGACCGCGACGTCCTTGAACTCGTCCACGGCCGCGATGTCTTCGGAGTAAACCATCGTGGAGCCGAGGAAAGTGCCGAGTTTGAGCTCGGTCGCGCCCAAGACGCCCACTTTGTAAGACACGCCCGCCGCATCGGCGACGGTCTCACCGGCTAGTACGGCGTCTTTCATTTCGACCCGGCCCTGGCCCGAGAAATCGTAGAAGGCGACGATCTTGTCCTCTCCGTTCGAGGTCTTTTTGAGCATCGGATGATCGAGCTCGACGCCCGTATCGAGAATCGCGACGGTAACGCCGCGTCCATCGTAAGAGGGGTTGTTCTTGATGAAAGTGCGCGCGCCGATTTTCTCGGCGGGAATGAGTCTCAACAGAGTCGCGATGTCAGTCTGGGCGCCGGCGCCGAGGCCTCGCGATTTAATCGAGCTATCCAGTAGGAGCTGAGAGTTCGGGCTCACCGACGCCTGGCAGGCCGAAAGTCCCAGCGTCTCGGCTTTGCGGTTAGTGAGAAGTAGGCCCGTTTCGCCTTGGTACAAGACGGTCGCGCCTCTGGCGCGAAGCTCGCTCGCGCAAAGCTCGGAGTCGCGGGCGTCTTTGGCGATGAGGATGGCCTCGACCGCGCCTGGGTTCACGGCTTCCGCCGCCTGAACCGGCGCCGCAAGCTTACGGGCGCAACCCATCAAAGCGGAGATGCCCACCAGCGAGACCAAAAATAGATTTTTCATTACGACCCCTCTTAAAACTGTTCTGCCGTGGGTTGCGAGGGGACGCAATGCCTTCCTCCTCTCAGCCACATTCCCCGTACAAAGCACGTCTCATGCCAGGGTTTTCGTGCCCCCCAACGTGAAGACAAGTGATCCAAAAACTCGGTCGGGCAGGGGAGCTTTACTTGCTGCACCGTGCTCTCCCTCTTAGAAGCGAGCTTTCCGAATTAAATGGGGCGGGTTGGCCCCGAGCCGGGGAGTGCCAAAACGCACTCTTGGTCACTTTGAGATAGGAATATTTATGCGTATTTTATCGTTAGCCCTGATGGGCGTCCTCTTCGCCGGCACCACGGCATTCGCCTCTAACCGCTACCAGTGCTACCCCAAAGATCAGAGCGGAGACCTGGCAACCCTGTGGCTTGTCATCAACGGCAACCGCGCCACCCTCGAAGGTCACAAGGTCTCCCTCGATGCCACGTACAAGCCTCGCCTGAACAAGGATTACGTCCGCTTTGAAGGCGATACGGGCTGGTTGAACCCGGATGGTTACCAGATCGATTTGCTCGTTCACAAAATTCTGCTGAAGGGCGCCACGAAGGGGTCCATGAAAGTCATGGCCCGCGGAGAAGGCTTCTTCAACGATTTCTATAACTGCTACCTCAAGCCCTAGGTTTAACCCAGTACACGGGTCGGGTAACGCCGTTGAACGGCGTTACCTGGCCTGGTGAATCGGCGCGAGCAAGAGGAACGGATTCTCTTTCAGGCTCGCCATCCATGGCAGGCTTTCTTTCCAGCCCGACGGCAAAAGCTCGAGCCAAGGCGATTCCGCCACTTTCGCGCCGCCCAGTAAGCCTCCCGGCTCGAAGAAATCAAAAAGCCCGCGCTCGTTGCCGTACTCGCGCACACTCGGGTGATCTCCCAAGTTTTCCTGACGCGCGAGATAGTTCACAGCCTCGTTCATTCCGCCCACTTCGTCGACGAGTCCCATGCCTTTGCCTTGGGTGCCACTCCAGACCCGGCCTTGCGCTGCCGCTTCGACCTTCTCCGGCGCGAGCTTGCGGTGCTTCGAAACGAAGCCCGTGAACTCTTCGTAATAGTGATTGAGCTGACGGGTGAGAATGAGCTTACCCTCGGCGTTCAGCGGCCGGTCCCAGCCCATCATTCCCGCGTGAGGCGCCGTGGAGAGCGTCTCCGTCCGCAGATCGATTTTCTTCAAGAGCTCGGAGAAGTTCGCTTTACCGAGAAAGACGCCGATGGAGCCCGTGATGGTGGAAGCGTCCGCGAAGACCCGGCTCGCCGGGGCGGCAATCAGATAACCGCCGCTTGCCGCGACCGATCCCATGGAGACGACGACCGGTTTCTTGAGCTTTGCCTGCTCGATGAGCTCCGCGATGGCGTAACTCGCGCCGACTTCCCCGCCCCCTGAGGAAATGCGGATGACGATGCCCGCGGTGCGCGGATCGGAAACGGCGGCGCGAATCCGCCGCTTCATCCCTTCGGGAGTCATCGCTTGCCCGCCCAAGCTCAGAAGCTTGTTCGAGCCTTTCAAGATATTGCCATCGGCGTGAACGAGGGCGACCTGCCTCGGCAGAGTAAGAACGTCTTCGCGCGCTTCGAGTTCTTCTCGCACGAGATAGGAAGAGCGCAACGTCTCGATTTCCGACTGCGCTTCGCCTAGGCCGTCGACGAGGCCGAGCTTTACGGCTTCCGACGTGGAGACAAGGGCCATCTTGAGAAGCTCTTTCCATTTTGCTTCGTTCACGCGCCCGCTTTTCGCGAGCAGCGAGATGACTTGGGTCTCGAGCTCTTTGAGAATGGAGAGCGTGACTTCGCGGGCCTCGGGGCTGCTTTCCTTGCGATTGAGCATCTCGGGCGCGGACTTGTACTTACCGCGCGCGAAGACTTCCGCCTCGATGCCGATTTTATCGAGCGTGCCTTTTAGAAAAAGGTGAGTGGCGGCAAGCCCCGTGAAAGTCATCTGACTGCCGGGAGCCAGATAAATCTTGTCGGCGGCCGAAGCGATGACGTATTCCGATATGCCGCAATTTCCCAAGTAAGCAACCACCCGCTTTCCCGATTTGCGGAGCGCGTAGACTTTATCGAAAACTTCCGTGGCGGGCCCTAATCCCAAGTGAAACTCGTCGAGCTTCAAGACGACGACGGACACGTCGTCCCGCCGGGAGGCCTTGTCCAAAGCTTCGAGCTTTTGCCAAAGGGAAGGACGCGCCGCAAGAAAGAGGCTTTTCTCCACGGGCTCTTCCTGAAGGTTATCCTCCAAGCTGACGACGAGGGCATGCTCTGGCGCGAGCACCGAAGGCCGCGGCTTCAAGCTCGAGTGGATGCCGACCAGAAAGGTCCGCTCGCGGTTCCCCGGTTGCACGAGGGTGCTCATGGAGCCTTGGCCAAAATCGATCTGAAAGCCCACCTGGGCTTTGTAAATATCGTGGTAGCCGACGCGGAATTGAAACCCGTCGAAGGGCGTGTAAGCGGCCGTCGCCTGATACCCAAAATGCTTGCCGAAAGTTCCCGAGAGCGTATCGACGTCCGCCGTCAGCTCGAGGCGCGCAAGAGGACGCACGATGGCGCTCGCCACCCATTGCGTGCGAAGCGGCGTCGCTCCCACCATCGGCTCGTTCACTCGATTGACCTGAAAGCCCAAGGCGAATAGCGAGCTCGGTCGGTACTGCATGCCGAAGTCGAGAGAGTCGGGAGATCCCACCGTGCCCAGGGCGGAGCGAGTCAGGGTGACCCGGCTTCCGACGTAGAGCCGGGGACTCACCGGCGCACCCAAGGCCAGCGAGTAGCGATTAAAATTTCCGGCGATCGCCGTGAGCCGCTCGTAACCAAAACCGAAATAGCCGAGGGCGATGCCCAAACCAAAAGCGCTGTCCGTCGAGCGGTTGAAGCTTCCCAGTAAAGACGTCGAGAGGGACGATCCGTTCAACTCCGTTTGATAAGCAAGGGCCGCCGGATTGCCAAAAACACTCGCCGCATCTTGAAAATGAGAAGTCGACGAGCCGGTGATGAGAGCATCGTTCAAGGGGTCCGCTCCCGCGGCCAGCGTGAGAAGCGCCGCGAGTCCGAGAGCGATTCGTTTCATTTGCATACTTCTTTTCTCCAGCTCTCAATGGCGTCCATGGGGGCTTTGTCGTCTCGGCGCGCGGTCCAGTGGGCGTAAAAGGCAAACTCGACGCGGGAGTGACATAGGGTTTTGGCGGCCGACGTCTCCAGCCGCTTCAAGCCGAGCTCCACCTGGGCGAGATTTTCCGAACGTACGAAATGGCGCGGGGTTCTTTCGTGATACGCGGGAAAGCCCAGGACGAATTTCTTGGCGCTCGGCGCTTGCGCGACATAGGCTACGGTATCGGCGATGACCTTGCCGTAAGATTCCGTTTCCTTGTGCCCGGTATCGTAAATCATGAGATCGAATCCATCGACCGCTTCGAGAACGGCGTTGGCTTCAAGCGTGGTCCACGGCCACTTGGTTTGCGGAACGGTGGTGATGGTCGGCACGGCGAGGTGCAGGGATAACTCCTTTGGCAGTTTCACCCGAACCTTAGAGAGAAAGGGCACGAGCCACGGCGGCGGTGTGCGCAAAGGTTCGATATCGAGCTCCACCGAAGTGAAACAGCTCTTCTTCAAAAGAGTGGCGATGTTTTCTCCCAAGCGGGCTCCCGCTTCCGGGGAGATCACTTCCTCATAGCCCACGCGGTGAGTGATCCAGGCTCGTAACTCGACGCCAGCCTTGCACGCGTTCGCGATGTCTTTCTCGGTGACCGCCGGCTCCAGATTTCCCTGTTTACCGAAGACGGCCGTTTTAAGGAGCGCGAAGGACAGGGTCTTGTTCAGGCTGGCGGGATCTTTCGCCCACGTTCCCCAGGCCGCCAGAAGCGCGTCAGAAAAAAATAACCCGATTAAGATCGTCCATTGAGCATAGCTGCGTTGGGTCATGCGGTTGCCTCGCTGTGACTGGTCTGCTAAGAAGACCATTATTATGTCTCTCGATCCCCTTGAAAAGGAACGCTTGCGGCGAAAGATGGCTCAGAAAATGGCCATCTTTCAGGAATCGGCTCCCTCCGTGGAGTGCGTCAGCGCTCATTATGATGCCGAGCCGACTTATTGCGAGCTTTGTCTTACGACTCACGCGACCGACCTGATCGTGGTGAAGAACCGCAAGAACAAGAAATTGCGGGTTGCGCTTCCTTGTCTCAAGGAGATGATCCGTTTCAAGGTTACGGATGTGCTCGATCTTTCGAAATGGATCGAAAAGCTCAGGGAGCTTCGCTTGGACTACGACAAGCGCAAAACGAATCAAGAGACCGAGCGCACCGAGCAGAGAAAGCTCCTCGAGAAAAAAGTCATCATTCGCAAGCGGACTGACACGCCCAGCGTGCGGTAAGCTCTTTTCATGATTCGTCTCGAAACCATCGCCATCGGAGACGAGCTTTTGACGGGTAAGACGTCGGACACGAACACTACGTTCGTAGGCCAGGCGCTTTTCGATCGGGGGCTCAGGCTCGAGCGCACCACCGTCATTTTGGACGACATGGAAACGATCCGTGAGGTCGTGCGGGATAGGTCTGGCCATGCCGATTACGTGCTTTGCTTCGGAGGGCTCGGCCCTACGACGGACGACGTGACCGCGGAAGCCGTCGCCGGGATCTTGGGATGCGGTGTCGTCGATTACGCACCGGCCTTAAAGAATCTTTACGCGCTCTACGAAAGATTGAAGCGCACGGTGACGCCCGCTTTACTGAAGCAGGCGCTCTATCCGGAAACCGCCGAGCCCATTCCCAATCAGGTCGGGCTCGCTCCGGGCTTTAGCTGTGTCGTCGGTAAATGCCGCTTTTATTTTTTGCCCGGCGTCCCAAGGGAAATGAAGGGTATGGTCACCGACTGGGTGCTTCCCGATTTGGCTCGTCGTCTAGGGAGCGCGACCGGAGATTTGCTGTCTCACAGCTGGCGCCTGCTGGGTATTGCTGAGTCCGATTTGCAGACGCGCCTCGGCGAAGTGCAGGCGTCGCTTCCTAAGGAAGCCTGGCTCGGCTACCGGACTCATAATCCGGAAAATCATCTGACGCTCTATTACCGTTCTCTCGACGGTAAGCCGACTAAGGCGTTCGATGCCTTACGGGACAGGATCCGCGGCATCGTAGAGCCTTGGTGCTATACCGAAGACGGAAAGACGTTAGAGGAGGTCGTCCTCGCCGAGCTTATCGCCCGAAAGGCCCGGCTCGCCACGGCGGAGTCTTGTACGGGCGGCCTGATGGCGCAGCGGTTGACGCGCGTGCCCGGCGCCTCCGAGGGAGTGTGGGGTGGCGCGACCGTCTATCAAATCGACGCGAAAGCGGCGTTGCTCGACGTCAAACTGACTCACCCCGGCGAAGCGGTCTCGGCGGCTTGTTCCCGGCGTCTCGCCGAGTCCATTCTAGAAAAAAGCGGCGCTACGGTGGCGGTCGGTATCACGGGTTCTTTGGGGCCGACCCCGGCAAACGACACCGATTCGATCGGAACGATCTACGTTTGCGTGGCCGAAAACGGAAAAAAAGCGGCCGAACAAAAATATATTTTGCCCGTCCGAACTCGCGAAGAAATGCAATGGAGCGCCTCGGCATATGGCCTCGGCGCCGTTTTGCGATCGCTCCGAAATTGACCAAAAGGTAAAAAAAAACCCGCCCGGAAATTCCGAGCGGGTCTTTAAAGTCAGGAACGAAGGGTCTACTCTTCGTCGCCACCTTTTTTCATTTCGCGCGCAGCGGCAAAGGTCGTCAGACCAGAAGCAACGGCGGCGAGGCCCGGGTTCATGGAGGAATCGTTATCCCCTTCAGGAGCCGCTTTGGGCGCGGCTTTGCGAGGGGCGGCTTTTTTCGGCGCCGCTTTTTTCGCCGGCTTTTTCGCGGCCGTTTTCTTCGAAGCTTTCTTCGCTACTTTTTTCGATTTCTTCGCCGCTTTTTTCGGAGCGGATTTCTTTTTAGCTTTTTTCTTCGCCATGGGAGTCTCCTAATTTTGGTCAAAAAACGAATTCAAAAAATCTGAAATTTACCTGTCCGGTCGAATAACACAGGAACTAATACGCCGACAAACAAAATGAAATTTCCTGAATATCGACTCGCCGTTACACGAC
>JAYUGC010000100.1:0-4582 GCA_043767805.1 Pseudomonadota bacterium
GCCGGAAGCCGCGAAGCCGGCCTTCAACAATTTCATGTGCTCCATGCTGAAGGCCAATATGTTCCAGGTCGTCTCGAGCCAGATGACGCTGCCCGAATATGTGGCCTCGCTCTACCTCAACGTCTTGAAGCGAGCGCCGGAATCGCAAGCGGCGGTCAATAGCCACGCTTCCAACATCATCGCCAACGGCACCCGGGTCGGCGTGCGCGGTTTCATTCTATCCGACGAGCACTTAAACACCGTGGTCAAGGGAGCCTTCAGGCACTTCCTCGGCGCGAACCGAGTCGCGACCGCGGCCGAGCTCAATACCTGGAGAGCGTTTCTGAAAAAGCACGTGGACACCCCCGGGGGCACGTACACGCTAGAGCGCTTCTACGCGAATATCATCGCGGGCTCCGAGTTCTATAAAACGATTTCGATGAATAAGCCTCGCAACCAGATCGTCAATCTCTACCGCTATCTCCTGGGACGGGTTCCCTCGGCGGCGGAGATCAACTACTGGCAGAGCGCGCGCAATCAGGCGAGCGGCTCCATCCGGGTGAGCACGGCGCTCGAGTTCCTCCAGAGCGACGAGTATCGGATGAAGAAAATCGCTCAGATGATCCGAGTGTACTGGGCCCGCCCGGTCACCGGCGACGAGATCGCGATTCGCCTCCAGGGCATGAGAAACGGCCGCGACCAGTTCATTACCATGACGGACTTACTGACCGACGCGCGGTACTTCGAACGGGTTCACACCGTTTGGAATCCCTTCGCGCAGTACGCGAAGGGCGGACAATGCAGCGCCGGCAGTAATTAATTTCCCAGTTCTTCGGAGCCCCGCAATGGCGCGGGGCTCCGAAGACACCCCATCCCTTCCCGCCTTCTTCGTTTGACACTCCTAGGTCTAGTCCCCTAACTTCATTAGAGTTTCTTTGGGGGCAATCTGTGAATTTCGAATCCTACGGCGAAAGTAAGATGCCGCTGATCCAGTCCTATTTGGAGGACAGTATTCAGCGTTACCGCTCTACGGTTTCCATGCGCCTCGGTCATCTGATCGAAGCGATGGACTATAGCCTCGGGGGTACCGGCAAACGGCTTAGACCGCTGCTCGTGCTCGCGGCGGGTGAGTATCTCGACATCCCGGCACAGAAGATCATGCCGGCCGCCTGCGCGGTCGAGTTCATCCACACCTACTCCCTCATTCATGACGATTTACCCGCCATGGACGACGATGACACCCGCCGAGGCAAGCCCTCGAGCCACATCAAGTTCGGCGAGGCCGTGGCGATTTTGACGGGAGACGCGCTTTTGACCGAAGCCTTCGGGCAGATGCTTAAGTTAAACGCGGTCGGTGGCTTTAAGCCCGAGCGCGTGCTCGATGCGGTGGAGTCGCTCAGCTACTACGCCGGCGTTCATGGCCTGGTCGGCGGCCAAGTGCTCGACGTTACCACGGAATCGGACTCCTATAGCCTTCCCGAAGTGGAGTACATCCACATCCACAAGACGGGCGCCTTAATCCTTTGTTCCGTGCTCATTCCGGCTCGTTTGAGCGGGGCGGATCAGGCCAAAGTCGACAGCCTCCGGCGTTACGGCGAGGCCGTGGGCCTTGCCTTCCAAATTTCGGACGATTTGCTAGACTCGGACGCGTCGATTCGTTATTCACGGGAGCCCCGTAGCAAGCCGAAGCCAAGTTATACCCGTTTGATGAGCCCCAGCGAGATGCGCGGCAAGCTCAATGCTCTCGTGGATACGGCGACTCGTTCCCTTAGCGACGAAGGCAAAAGGGCCGAGCCGCTCAGGGCCATTGCGGAATTCATCCGTAACCGGAAACACTGATCGCGCGAGGGAATTTCAGTGGAACTTCTCGGAAAAATCAATTCGCCGAAGGATCTGAGAAAGTTGCGCCGAGAGTCCCTCGGCCAAGTGACCCAGGAAGTGCGCCAGCATATTTTGGACGTCATTTCCCAAAAAGGCGGTCATTTCGCCTCCAATCTCGGCACGGTGGAGCTCACTGTTGCCCTCCATTACGTTTTTGAAACCCCGGGAGATAAGCTCGTCTGGGACGTGGGGCACCAAGGCTACCCGCACAAGATTCTCACCGGCCGCCGGGACACCTTTCACACCATCCGCCAGCACAAGGGCGTGAGCGGGTTCCTCGACCGGAGCGAGAGCGAGTACGATCACTTCGGCGCGGGGCACGCGAGCACTTCGATTTCCGCGGCCCTCGGCATGGCCGAAGGCATGCGCCACAGCGGCCTCAATCACATGGCGGTCGCCATCATCGGCGACGGCTCCATGACGGGCGGGCTCGCCTTCGAAGCTTTAAACAATGCCGGCCACATTCCGGCGCGCAATTTAGTCGTCGTCTTAAACGACAACGACATGTCCATCGATCCGAACGTCGGCGCCCTGCAAAAGTTCATCAATAGCCGCGTGACTCAGCCCGGGTACAACCGCGTGCGCAAAGAGCTGCACGGGATCTTGCAGTCCCTGGACAACCACGGTTTGCCCATCGGCCCGATTGCCTCCAAAATTCGCAAAAGCGTGAAAACGTTCTTCACGCCGGGCATGCTTTTCGAGTCCTTCGGCTTTCGTTACTTCGGTCCCATCGACGGGCACGATATCGACGAACTGGTCGACCTGCTTTCGTTCATCAAGGAGTCGGGCGCCGAAGGCGGCCCCTATCTCGTGCACGCCATCACTAAAAAGGGCAAAGGCTATAAGCTCGCCGAAGAGCTGCCGGGCACCTATCACGGCGTCAGCCCTTTTAAGATCGAGGACGGGCTCAAAGCGAGCTCCGGGAAGAAGAAAGCGAATTACCAAGACGTTTTCGCCGACACGCTCATTCAGCTGGCGAAAGAAGACCCGCGCATCGTGGCCATCACGGCGGCGATGCCGTCCGGCACTGGCCTTAACAAGTTCCAGAAGGAATTTCCGTCGCGCACTTACGACGTGGGCATTGCGGAACAGCACGCGGTTTTGTTTGCCGCGGGACTTGCGACCGAAGGGTTCCGTCCCGTAGCGGCCATTTACTCGACCTTCCTGCAGCGCGCTTTCGATCAGATCGTGCATGACGTGGCCTTGCAAAAGCTTCCCGTCTTTTTCGCGATGGACCGCGCGGGCCTGGTCGGCGCGGATGGCGCCACTCATCAGGGCCAATTCGATTTGAGCTATCTGCGTTCCATCCCAAACATGATCATCATGGCGCCGAAAGACGAGAACGAGCTCGCGCACATGATTAAGACGGGCGTCGCTTACCAGGAAGGCCCCATTGGGGTTCGTTATCCCCGCGGCAGCGTCGTTGGCGTGGCCATGGACACGGAGCTGAAAGCTCTGCCCATCGGCCGCGGCGAAGTCGTGAATGCGGAAAGCGATCATCCTGACGTGTGCTTGATCGGCGTCGGTTACTGCGTCCAGACCGCTCTCGAAGCGCAGAAAATTTTGCGGGCCGCGGGTTTTACTTCCACTGTGGTGAACGCGCGCTTCATCAAGCCTATCGACGAGACTTTGCTCTCCCATTGGATTTCGCACAGCCGTCTCACGGTGACGCTCGAAGAAAACACCATCATCGGAGGTTTCGGCTCCGCCGTCCTCGAGATGATGAATCGCAAAAGTTTATTCCGCCAGGTGCTGACGCTCGGCATGCCCGATCGCTTCGTGCACCACGGCACTCAAGAAGAGCAACGCACCGAGATCGGCCTCGATGCGGACGGCGTCGCTGGCCGCATTCTCGCGCGGCTCTCCGCCGAGGCACCCGAGACAAAGATCATTCCTCCAAAGAAAGCCGTCCCGGTCTACGACAAAAATATTCCCATCCAATAAATCCCGGCGCTCCGCACCTCTCGATCCGGGAAGTCACGGGTCGAAGGGTCTTCTTTTGGGGACCGCCGACTACTGGTATCGCCCCCTGACGCACCGGAAATCCCTATTTTCTTAGCACTGTGAGAGAATTTCCAAATCCCATCATGACGACGAAATTCGCGCTCACTCTCACTCTTCTCATTCACGGGTTTGTCGTGCGACCGGCTTTCGGCGCAAACAAACTCATCTATCCGCCGTGCCCCTATGCTTCCGTCGCGGAGGTCAAGGTGGCGCTCGGCGTCCGCCAGCTGACGGGAGAAAATTTAGCAGTCGGACAGACCGAGCATCCTCACAAAGGACCCGCCGATCCGGTCCTTTACGAAACGTCCGACGGCCGCATTCAGATTTACGGTACCCAGTCTAAGAACGGTTATCTGGAATATCCGAGCTGGAAGGCTTTTAAAGCGGGCGAAGGCCAAGTGATGAAGTACTTGGATCTGTACCACCAGGACGGAACCAAAATTCAAGGAGAAGAGGCGGCTTGGGATCTCCTTCCCCACCGTTGGCCCGACGGCAGAGACGGGTTCGAGGAAGTGCTCTACGCGGGAGCGATGACCCCAACCGAAGGCAGAGGCGAGGCGCGCTGGCCCCAAGATAACTGGAACCGGCGCATCTACGCTTTTCGCAAAGACGCCAAAGGAGTGAACGCTCCATCAACCCCACCTTGTAATCGACCGCGTTGGATAGTGGCTCGATCAATAAAAATCGGAATCTGGTTGGAGCCGAGACAACAGCGTGC
>JAYUGC010000101.1:0-29719 GCA_043767805.1 Pseudomonadota bacterium
AAGCCGGGAGCGCTCCTCATGCAAGGAGCCTAGGGGAGCGTGTTTCTTAGAGGATTACGCGACCCGCACACACTCAAGTAGGCCAGGTATATGAGTTAACCGTTCGCCAGAGGCAGTGGCGGCACCGGTTCCGGCGCGGAAAAACCGAAGACGCGCGAATAGAAATAGAGCTCGCACTCGAGCGCGCGTTGCTGGCTCGCCGCCCGGCGGAATCCGTGGCCTTCGCCTTCGAAGGGAACGTACGCGGTGAGCACGCCCTTGGCTTTGACCGCCTCATACAGCGTTTCGCTTTGGTTGGGCGGCACTACCTCGTCGTCTAAACCCTGAAAAAAGATGACCGGCGTCGATAGTCGGTCGATTTGTTTCGACGGCGATCGCTCGTCGAGAAGGGTTTCAGTCGGTTTCGGCGCGATGAGAAAATCGTCGTAGCGGCTCTCGAACTTGTGGGTCTCCGCGATGAGCAGGCGAATGTCACTCACGCCGTAGTAGCTGGCGCCCGCCTTGAAGGGCGTCGGCGAAAGGAGCGCGCAAAGCGTGGTGTAGCCCCCCGCGCTGCCGCCTCGGATCGCAAATCCACTCGCCTCTTTTTTCTCGGTGAGGTAGCGAACTGCGGCGCGCGTGTCCTCGACGTCGACGACTCCCCACAGTCCCCGCAAACGTTCGCGGTAAGCGCGGCCGAAGCCGGTGCTCCCGCCGTAGTTGATGTCGGCGACCGCGAATCCCCGGCTGGTCCAATATTGAATGCCGAGCTCCATGCCGGTGGACGCATTGCCCGTCGGGCCGCCGTGCAAAACGACGAGACAGGGCGGAAGCGCTCCTTTCGGCCCTTCGAGCCCGGGATTGTGGGGCCGGTACAAAAATCCATGGGTGGGCTTGTCGCCGTATCCTTTAAAGGTGAAAGGCTCGGGCTTGGAGATGCCCGCAAGCTCGATCGAATGAGAGCGGCGGATGACCTGAAAGGTTTGGCCGTCCGAGCGGACTAGTTCCTGAGGCCCGTCGGGCCGGCCGCCGACATAAGCGAACTCACCGCCGGAACTTTTCAGTAGATGGATGTCGGTGTGAGGACAGGGAACGTCCCGCAACTTTCCTGACGTGAGCTCGGCCAGATGGGAGCGGCCGTTGCTTTGATAGGTGACGATGAGGCGGTTCTCGCCCAGAAAAGCGTAGGTGGACTCCCCAAAGACCCAAAGGGGCAAACCAAACTCGGCTTCTTTCGGAAAGAGGGGAACGGCTTTTCCGCCGTCCCAGCGATAGAGGTTCCACCAGCCCGTCGTGTCCGAAATGAAATGAAGGCGGCCGCCCGGAGACCATTCCGGCTGGCAGACGGATTCTCCCGGTCCTCCTGCGACTCGCCTGGCGTCGGTCACTTCGCCTTTGGAGGAAAGCGAACCTAGCCAAATTTCGCTTTCGTCCCAAGGAAGGTGAGGATGATTCCATTGCATCCAGGCCATCTGCTTTCCGTCGGGAGAGACGCGCGGGAACGCGTAGAAATCGGCGCCTTCGACAATCCTTCGCGGCAAGCCGCCATTAAGCGAGACCGCCGCCAGGAAATTTTGCTTCTTCTCTTCGCCCACCAAAATGAGCCGCTCCCGGTTGGCGTCGACCGCGCCGTCGGCAAAGCGGGGGCCGGCCTCGGTGAGCGGCTCGGCCCCCGCAAACGCCGTCGCTTTGAACCAGCGCTGGTCGGAAAAGTTCGCGTAGTAGAGTTTATCCTGATGCGCGAGAAAGGAGCCGCCGCCGTACTCGTGCACGCGGGTGCGGGCATTGGTGCCTTCCGGCGAGGCTTCCCGGACGCTCTCCTCGGGAGCCTGACATACGATGGCCTGTCGTCCTCCTTCGAGTGGCCGTGTTTCGAGCCAGTAGAGGCGGGCGCCGTCCCACGCCAAATCGCGAAAGCGGAGCGTGCTGGAGGAGAGTTGACTCGCGGACAGGGAGCTCGGCCATGAGCCGAACGGCAGCGTCTTCATGAGCGCATTAAACCATTAAAGAGACACGCCATGAAGTTTTAGGTATTTTTCCACCTCACTCGCCGAGCGTGCGACTTTCGCGGCGTTCATGCCGACCGCTTGAGCCCCGATGACGTTTTCCTCTCGGTCGTCCAGGAATAATATCTCAGAGGGAGCGAGATCCACGGCTTCGCAAACGCGTAGATAAATCTCCCGCTCGGGCTTGCGGCATTTGAGGTCATAGCTCGTAAACACTTCCCGAAAATGCCGCATCGCCGGGTACTGATTCATACGGCGCATATGCATGGGATTCGCGTTGGTCAGAGCGTAAAGCGGAAGCTTGGGAGCGACTCGGGTTAAGAGCCCGTCGATGCCGGGAACTTCTCCAAGAAAGATCGTGTTCCATGCCCGCTCGAACTCACCGAAAGAGAGCGGCCTCGCGAGAGAGGGGAGAAGGGCGTTCACGAAGCCCGCCTCATCCAATGTTCCGCGCTCGAATGCATCGAAGTGGCTCAGCCGATCCAAGCTTTGCATCGCCGTTTGTTCGGTCAGCGGATGCGGAAGGCCGATGGCGTTTAGCATGATCCTGAAATCGATCTCGACGACGACGTTACCCAAATCGAGGAGAAGCGCTTTGATGGCCATTGAGGCTAAGAATAGCGGGGGACGCTTGCCCCGTCACGGCGCACGCTCGCCGTGGCCCCGTTAAAAAGTACATAAGAATAATTATACGACAATCGGTATACATCCCACCGCCGCGGGGCGGGAGGCGGCTCGGGGAAGAAGGAGCTCCTTAGAAAAACCTGTCGCCAAACCATCACGGTCGGGCGCAGCTGCCCAGGTATACGACACCCCAGGAGCCTCTGCCGAGGAATGGCAACTCACTAAGTCTTCGGTCCTGCCTTTCTTTTTTGTTTCTTTCCGGAATACGACCCGTCGGAAAAACTGGTCCCGTCTATGCATTTAGGAATCACCGAGACTAGTGGACGTTTGTAGAAGCTGTGAGGCGGACTTGTTGACGGTGAGGATAACGGTCCTGTGCTTGGCCCTCCTGGGCCTCGTCGAGTCGAGTGAAGCGGCGACGCTTTTCATTCGAGGGCGCCGCGGTCCGATCGTTACGAACGACTCCAATCGGCTTCTCAAGGCGCGCACCTTCAAGTCGGCTCCGAATTTGGTTTTCTTCAACGGCGGAATTTTTGAGAGAGATCGTTTGGGGCGGATTAATTCACTGAAAATTGACATGAAGTCGGGCCGGCTCCTCGGGGCGAAAGAAGCCGCGACCTCCGGCCAGCTGGCGTCGATGCTCGCGAAAAACATCGGCAAATTTTCCGGCCGCGCCTTGCAAGCGATCTCGAAGTTCGTGCGGGCCAACTTGCGTCCCTCGATCGGCACGGCGAGCGCGCCTCGCCGTGCGTCACCTGACATTGCCGCGGGTCAGCCCGCGGGAAGCTCCCCGCGGGCCGGTCGCGTTCCGCTCGATCCGCAGGACGCGAAGCACGGGCAGGGTACCGCCGTGAACACGTCTCCTCGCGGTGGCTCCAGCAGCCGACGCGCCTCCGCCGAGGAAACCGCCACCGAGCCCGCGGGCATGTGTACGGATTTGAACTCTTCTCTTTGTTCCGGATCGGTCCGCCAGAACTCGCTGCGCCGAGCGTCCGATACGAAACGCTCCCTCGTGCAGTCGTTCATCCGGGAGGCCCGTATCGATGGGGGCACCTTTGCGAACATCATGAACGGCATTCTCGACGAGCCTAACCGGTTCGGGAAAGCTTACGCGGCTTTTACCGGTTTCTTGAGCGGCAAAATTGGAAACGACGTCAAGTCCGCTTTGTCGACCGCCCGAAGCGCGCTGCTTGCCTCGATTGAATCGCAACGCCTGTCGGACGCGGCCAAGGACGCCGTCCGGGAACGGCTTACCTCGGTTAAATTTCGATTCGCCCCGAACTTCCAAAGCGGCCGATCGCTTCAGGCCTTCGTGGAGAACTGCGGCCCCGACGGCATGGGCGACGGCGCCTTCGCCATCCCATCCGAAAAGGAAGTGGTCATTTGCCCGGGCATCATCTTCGGCGGGCTGGGTAAGGGCGGAGACTTGATTAGCCATCTGACCCACGTCATCGCCCATGAGATGGGTCATCACGTCGGTGCCGACAAGGTTCCCGATTCTTCGACGGGCTTTGGCGTCTTCAAGCCGCTCTATAAGAACATGGAGCAGTGCTACCGGGATTCCTACAAGGGCTTGGACCAAAGCAAAATGGGAGAAGTCGCCGCTGATAACTGGGGCGTAGAGGCGCTCGCGGTTCAGCTTCGCGGCAAATCTCCGGCTGAATCGCTGGATTTTCTGCGTAATGCGCTGGCTCCGCTTTGCGGGACTGCGGGTAGCCCGGACCACCCGCCCGGAAGTTTCAGGATCAATGTGACGCTGGGCCGCAATCCGCGGATTCGGGAAATCTTGGGCTGCACGCCGCCGTCGGCGGAACGCCCGGCGTGCACCATTGGCGGGACCGAGCCGGACTGGCTCTGAGGAGGATGAGTGGCTAGACAATTACTTTTAGTGGTCGCGTATCTAGTGGCGATGGGCATGGCCATCGACAGTATGGGGGCCGAGCGCGGCGAGCTGCCGAGCCTCGAGCTTTCCCGGCATTTCGCGACCGGTGGCTATGAGTCGCTGACCCTGCAATGCCGTCCCGACCGGACCCGCGAAGAAAATTTCGCCTGCGATTTGAAGCGGCTTCGCAATGGAATGGAAGTCGCGGCCGTCGTCGTCGACTACCAATGGTCGCGCGAGCAACTGGGCAAGTTTTTTCGCCGGGTCGCGTCCTTGAACGGGGCCCGGGACACGGATCCAAGTCACGTTTTGCTCAGCTATGACGCTCAGAACGACGGCAAGCGCCTTCAGGGCCGTTTGCGCCGAGGCACCGATTCCGCCGATCCCGAGCACGCTAAAGCGGTCTTGGCGCTCGAGGGCTCACTCGTCGGCCAGTTCTACAAATAATTTCTTCTTAGATCGAAACCCTACTCCTTCACCTTTATCGTGAAGGCCGTGGTGTAAGCCGAGAACTCGGGCGCATACATCGATTGCAGGAGCGTCGCGCCGAACTTGTACTCGCCGGCGGTCGTTGCCCTCAACCGGTAACGGAGCACAAACTCGCCTTGCGGTAGCCACGAGATGAAGAAATTCTCCATGGAGTCGCGGATTTCCTCGTAGCGAGAGAGCTGATCCCATTGCCAGCCACTGGTGAGCGTTTCCGGCTCGAAGCCCGCGGGCCGCGGCGCTTTTAGATGCAAGTACTCGAACGCGCTTCGGCTGTTGATCACGAACTGAACTTCGACCACATCCCCCACGCTTAGCTGATCGCCCGATGATAGTTTCTCGAGGTTCGTCTTCACCCGCTTGAAGACTCTTCGCTCCAGCTGGATTAGATTATCGGAGGAGTTCGCATGCGCGGCGGGATTATCCGTCGAGAAAATCGTGGTGAGAGACGCGATACCAATGCCTGGCCCGCTTCTCGTGAGCTGCAAGGACTGCGACGAAGGCGCGCTCGCAAAAGTCCATCTGAGCGGCTTGGCGAGGAAGTCCGTGGCCTTGAGGGTAGTGGTCTCTCCTCTTGCGCCCCAGCTCCACTGGTACTTGCTGTCGCCTTTCAGTGCCCCTTTCGCTTCGAAGTAGCCGATGAGCGCGTAAAGAGCCGCGGCGGAGGTGCGAGTCGATTTCCACTCGTTGCCTTTGCGACTGAAGAGGAGCCATTGAACCAGGCCAGGAAGGCGGGGATCTTTCGGTTTCAGCTTTTGCAGAGTGCGCAGCAGGAAGGCGTGTTTCTCGTCGGTATCGTGGTACCAGAGCCAGGATAGTTTTTCCGGCTGCCAGTACACTCCCATGACCTTGTCCTTGCGAGAGCCCGAGAGCGCCCGTTCGAGATAGGCTTGTGCTTTCGTTTCGTCGCCGAGCCGGGAGCTAATCCAAGCCGCGTAAGCGAGACCGTAAGCGGTGAGCGTCCGGGAGTTGGCTTCCGCGAAGGAAAGCCATTGGGAGACCATCTCTTTACCGCCCGAGGCCCAGGAGTATTTCTCGGCATAAGCGGAGAGAATGAAGGCGCCGTAAAGGCCCAGGCTCAAGGACGGCTCGTCGGGCTTGAGGTAAGTCTTCAATTCGCTCAGGACGTACTGAAAGGCTTTCTTGACGAGCGGCTCGGGAATCTTGATGTCGTGGCGGAGCAGGGCCTCGAACCCTTCCAAAACGTAGAGAGTCAGATACAAGTCCGCCTTGCCGCCCGCAAACCACGGGAAGGCGCCATTGGGCATCTGCTGGCTTTCGAGTTTTTGCAAAGTTTCGTTGGCGATTTTCTGGACGATGGCATCCCGAGTTAGATCCGCGGTGGGGAAATTTGCCTCGTAACCCTTACTGGAGACCGCCCAAGGCGTCTCGGCGAGATCCGTGAGCCGGCGGGGATCGGCGAGATCCCACGAGGGGCGCCGCGTCTTTCGCTGGGGCACTTTGGCGGCGGCTTCTTTCAGCTCCGGGTATTTTTGAAAGAGCCGATGGACCAAGCTCAAGGGAACGAGACGATCGATTAGCTGTTCCGTACAGTCATGCGGATAAAGCACGAGCTGGGGCAAGCTGTTTAAGAGCATGCCTGCCAGCTGAGGATCCACTTGTAGCGTCGCGGACTCGAGCTCGTCTCCTTTGACGTGAGAGGGGACTTGAAAGGTCTCCTTCTCGTCGCCTTCCAGGTAGGCGACTTTGGACTCCACCAAACGCGAGCGCGAGGGGAGCACGGGAAACTCTCTTTCCTCCGCGTCGACGAGCTTCCCGCTCCGGGCAATGGCGCGCACCTTGTGTTGGCCGAAATCTTTCGGGGCCCGGATGGTCCAGCTCACCGTGCCGACTCCGGACGGTGGGACCGAAATCGACTTGATCGCGTCCTTCAAGGTGAACGCGGCCGCTGCATCCACGTCGTTCTTCGTGAGCGCGAGCTGCACTTCGGCGGTGAGCGCTTGTTTCGTCTCATTGTGAACGATGGCTTTGAGTACTCCGCGATCTCCTTCGCGGAAGAAGCGAGGGGCTTCCACGCGTACCATGATCTCCTTGCGAGTCGCGAAGTCGGCGCTCACCACGCCGGTGCGGACATCTTTAGTCAGTACCGATCCGCTCACTCGCCAAGACGTGAGTCTTTCAGGCGCGCGAAAATTCAGGGTTGCCTTGCCGTCTTTGACGGCGAGGTGCGGCTCAAAAAGCGCGGTCTCCGACATGTCGCTGCGCACGACCGCCGACGTTTCTTTCTTTTCCACGGCTTGCTCGGGTGCCGCCCCGGCCATTTTCTTGTTCATGGGCGCGGAAGCGGGAGGAGCCGCGCCGCCGGCGCCGTCCATGGCGTAGCTTTCGGCATCGCCCTTTTGCAGCATGGCCCGCCCGTAGCCATGCCGGTTTCCTCGGTAGCGCGACTCGAACGGCCGTAAGGAGGGAGGTGGGGGCACTCTATTGCTGTCGTAGAGCCCACGCAAAATACCCACCTGTTTTTCGAGCCAGCTCGGCTCCACCGGCAATCCTTGCGTCCATTGCACGAAATAGGATTGTCCTTCGGCCGTCGGCGGAGGACTCGCCGGATAAAGGCTCGAGGCCCAAGGCGTCGCATCGGTCGCGTAATATTCGAGCGAGCGATCGAAGACCCTTATGGTGCCTTCGCCGTCCACAGATTTATTGTCATAGGTCTGCACTTTCAGCGCCCAGGACACTTTTTCTCCGGGCTTCACGGCGTTCGGAGACTGGAGCAAAACGGAAAGCTCCTTCTCGCGCCACGGAACTTCGACGCTGGTCTCACCGTTCCACAAATGGAAGCTATTCACGCCGAACCAGCGCACGGAGAAGCCGCCTTTGAGGGCGTCCGTGACGGGCACGCTCACGAGGTGAGCTCCACCGGGCAAGGTCTCGCGCTTGAAGAGGTCCGGGCCGCGCCAAATTTCGACGAAGATTTTGCCCCGGATCTCGGTGGATCCGAGGAGCACGCGCGCCGTTTCTCCCACGACGTACTTCGGATGCTCCGCCAACGTCACTTGGGGCACGGTGGACAAGCCCTTATCGTTGGCTACGACCAAGATCAGCGCGAGCTTTAAGTCACCGCCCGAAGGGTCGGAGGCGCTTAGTTTCAGGCGATAGAGTCCAGGCTTCAAAGCGGCGAGTCGCAGCTTGCCGAGTCCTTTGTCGGTGCCTGCGAAAGATCCCCGCGTGACTTCGGCTCCGTCCGGAATTGTTTCGAGAAGTCTATCGATGGGGTCGTTGGTCTGGCGGCCTCGCCAAAGGGGCTCCTCGGGATCGCGCGCTGGAAAAGGCGAGGGCATCGTGAGCGACATCACCTGATAAGAGCCTTTGGCTTCTACGAACGAGTCGTTCAGCGTCCGAAAGCCCGCGGAAAGCACGGTTTCGCTTCCGGCTTTCAGAAAGCCCGAAGGCGTCTCGACGGCGAGAAGCGCGCCGCTCGCGGCGGCTTGGAAGCGGCGGGAGGCCTTGATGGTTCTTCCGCCCGAGTCCCGAGCCTCGATCTCGACTTGATAGCCGGCTGGCAGGGGATTCTTGTTCTCCTCTTCCGGATCGACATTGGGAGTGAGCGTGAACTTGAAGTGGCCCTTGTCGTCGGTCGAAATCGTACCGCTCGCCACGTCTTTCGCCTCTTGAGGCTGGCGCCAGCGCCACCACCAGCAGAACCAGGGAATGAACGTCTCGCGCGTGACCCGGTAGCTCACCGCGGCCGTGGGAACCCCGCCCCCGAAATAGTAGCTCACGTCGCCTTCGACGGTAGCTTCGATGCCGAATTTCCAGGGCCCCTTGGCCTCTTCGACTTTCACTTCGAACTCGGGGCGCTTGTACTCCTCGACCTCGAACATGCGGTAGGCCGTGTAGGCTTTCGTGCCTTCCTTGATTTCCGCGCGAAGCGAGTAGCTGCCAAGGAGGCGTCCCGTGGGAATGGTGAACTTTCCCGAAGCCGAGCCATACGCGTTCGGCTTCAAGGACACCGAGTGCACGCTTTTGCCATTGGGATCGGTCGCGGTGATTTGTATCGTCTTCTTTCCGTCGGAAACCCGCCATCCCGGCGACAGATTCTCGAGAGCGGTTACTTTAAAAGACAGCGTTTGGCCCGGCCGGTAAATGGGTCGGTCCGCATCGAGATGGAGCGAGTACTTCTCGGGCTCCGTGTGCTGGAGGGTGAGCGGGGTCGCGAAATAGGCGTGATGATCGCCGCGCCGGGCAATGGCCTGGAGGGTTTGATATTGGTAGTCTTGAGTGAAGTGAGAGGCGACGTCCGCTTGTCCC
This sequence comes from Pseudomonadota bacterium, assembly GCA_043767805.1. GTDB lineage: Bacteria > Bdellovibrionota > FAC87 > UBA2466 > UBA2466 > CAZZHG01. The sequence continues at coordinate 9,250 of JAYUGC010000101.1, forward strand.
GCTTTATCCGCGGAGACCGTGCCGGTCTGAGTCGTCCCCCAGCCGAGCCGCAACGCGGTCTCAAAGCGGGCGTCTGGCGCGGGCTCACCGGTGTTTCCGTCGACGGCGTAGAGATGAAAGGCGGGGAAATCCAATCTTCTTTTATCGAGAGCGAAGCTGGCCGGCGCTCCCGACGAGCCGAAGAGAAAGAGCTCGGTCACGTTGAGCACTCCCGCCGACATCACGCTGCGGTTCGGCTCGAAATGCTTGTCGCTGCTCAGAAACGCGGCGTAGAGGCCCGGCTTTACCGTCGGGACCGTAAGCGTTTTCTTCAAGACCGCGTGAGGCGCCCCGTAGGTCAAAGAGAACTGAGTCGCCACGTCCGGTTTCTTCAGGAGAAACTCCTCGTAAGCCCGGTGGGGAAGGTTCGACGGAAATTCGACCGCGTCCCCTTCGCCTCCCCGCAGCTTTCGCAAGGTGGCGAGGTCGGTGGCATATAGCCTCAGGTGAATCTCCTCCAAGTTCCGTACGGACAGAGTGAGAGTGTCCTTGGCTCCCGGTTGCGTCGGGAAAAAGCGCGAGTTGAGTTGCGGCAGCTCGATGCGGGCGCGAAGGGAAGAGCAATCTTTGACCCCCACCGTCTTCGGGTAGAGGCGCTCGACGTCTTTGCAGAGGGCGACCGCTTCCGCGAACGACTCGTCGATTTCCAAAAGCTCGGCGGCTCGGTAAAGCGCGTCAGCCTTCGCCCGCTCCGATTGGAACGCTTCGCCCCAGCGCTTCAGACGAGAGACGGCTTTGGCGCGTCCGGCCTTTTGATCTTTCCAGAATCCCGTTTGCGCGGCGAACCGGAACGCAACATTCAGACGAAAGAGTTTCCAAAGCTCGCCGGGCCCGGGCTCCCGGGATTTCGCCGCGCGCTCCGCCAGCGAGGCCGCTTGCTCCGCCGGAGAGGCCGTTTCCCCGTAGCTCGTCCCGAAAGAGTCATCCAGGAAACGTTCCGGGGCGGGGCGCAGGCCCGCTGCCGGAGCGGGAAATTCGGAGAGCAAATAATCGGTCGCGCGAAAGACCGCGAAGTCCCAAAGGGTAGGGTAAGCGGAGGTGTCTCGCTTCTCGGTCTCGATGAAATAGGTCTCGGCGCCGAGCGCTCGCTCTCTCAAAACGGGCTCCAAGCGAGCGAGCTCGCTATATTGCGCGCGGATCTCCTTGTGCCAGGTCTCCGCCGTCCAGCGGGCGCGGTCGGTGGCGCCCGACTCGGTGTCCTTCGTCAGGTTCCAGCCGTACTGGTTTAGATACTCTCGCCCGAGCTCCGCGCGAAGGAGAAGAAAGCGCGCCTTCCAAAGGGGCTCTTGAGGAAGGGCGGCGTCCAGCATGCGGTTAGCGGCTTCGAGATAGCGGAAGAGGAGCGCCTCGCACTCCGCGGCCCGATACCGGGCTTTCCAGCCGTTCTCTCCAGGGTCTTTCGAAAGGGCCGCGTACCTTTCCAGGGCGGGCTGATAAGAGTGCTTTTCGAATAGCGCGTCGGCTGCCTTGAAATCGGCGGGGGCGCCGAGAAGCAGGCGTCCCGAAAATCCAATAAGGACCGTAACAACGGATAAGAGAGAAAATAACCGACGTACCATTTGCCGAGCCTCCCGTGTGGACGAATCGTACACTAGGAAAGACGTCCCGTGACACCGTCTTGCGACGGGTAAGAGGTTGCTTTTCATGGTGCTTTGCATCAGCTAGAGTGCTGGAAATGGCTCGCGGCCGCTTTTGCGCGGGATGCCCCTGGCGTCCCGGCGGGCGTTGTGGGCCGATCCCTCAAAGGAGACGACGATGCATAGAGCTTCCTGGTCGATTCTAGCGATGACGGTACTCTCCCTTTCCGCTCACGGCGCGACTTCCACCTGCAAAAGTGGCGCGGCCGAGCGAAAAGTCGAGGTCACGACCGCCGAAGGGGGCAAAGCCCCGTGCGAAGTGAAGTACATGAAGGAAGGCGAAGCCGAGGGCAAGGCGCTTTGGAGCGCTCAGAACGATGCTGGCTACTGCGCCACGAAGGCTTCCGAACTGGTGGGAAAGCTCGCGGGCATGGGCTGGGAATGCTCGGGCGATTTGACCAATGCCACCGCCGATAAAGTTGTCCCCGAAAAAGGACCCGTCGACGAAAAGCCGGGCGCCGAAGCCAAGGCCGTCGAAGGCAAGACCGAAGGAAATTAGTCTCACTCATAGGAGAGTGCCTCGTGCGTTTATCTTTGATTGCCCTATGTCTCGCGCTTCCCGCCTTTGCGGCGGGAGCCAAATACAGGCTCCCGCTCGACGGGGAAAAATCGAAGGTGGAGTTTCTCGCCGTCGGTAATCCTTCCGCCATCAAGATCCGCGGCGAGCTGAAGGGAAATCCGAAGGAAGCGCTGAAAGGCGAGCTGAAGCTCGAGGACTTCAAGGCGAAGGGCAAGATCGTCTTGAAGCTCGATGCCTTTGAGACCGGCATGGCGCTTCGCGATCGGCACATGCGCGAGAAGTACCTCGAGACGGCCAAGTATCCCGAGGCGACCCTCGAGATCACCGACCTTCGTTTCCCTCAATCCTTCGCGGAAGAAAGCTTCAGCGCGGACTCGGAGCCTTTCAAAGGCAATCTCTCTCTGCGTGAGAAGACGGTGCCCGTCGCCGGCACGGTCTCCATGAAGGGCAGCAAGGAAAACGTGGAAATGAAGTTCGATTTCCCGCTTAAAACCACGGACTACAAGATCGATACGCCGTCGTTCATGGGCGTTACGGTCGCAAGCGACGTCTCCGTGACCGCGGAGGTCAAGATCAAGCCGGAGAGGCTCCCGTGAAATTCGTCTTTGCGCTCGCTCTGTTTCTGTCCTTTCGAGCCGTGGCTTACCCTGAAATGATCCGCCACGGATACCAGCGTTGCGACGTCTGTCACATGAGTCCGGACGGCGGGGGCGCCATGAGCGCCTACGGCCGCGCGCTTTCCAAAGAGGTGATGTCGACCTGGGGAACTGAGAAGGAGACTCAAGTAGCTTACGGCGCGGTCACCTTGCCCGAGTGGCTGCGGCTCGGTGGCGACGTTCGCTTCGCTCAAGTGAACGTCGATACGGCGACGGTCCGCATGGGTAGGCCTATTCTGATGCAGCTCGACATCGAAGGCGCGGCGACCTTCGGAAAATTCACCGTCGACGCCACGTTCGGGTATCAGAGCGAGCTGCTGAGCCGCCGCCACTTCCTCCAGTACAAAGTGTCCGACCACTGGAGTCTGCGCGTGGGCCGGTTCAATAAAGCGTTCGGCCTTCATACCCCCGATCACATCATCGACATCAGAAAGCAGCTCGGCTGGGACGAAGGCACGGAAACCTACAACGTAGAGGCGGCTTACTTCACGGAAGGCGGGGAGCTTTTCCTGACGGGGCAGCTCGGACGACCCGATCGTTCGGCGGTGATCGAAGAGAGCGGAAGCGCGTTACGAGGCGCTTTCAATATCGGCGACCGTTATAAGGTAGGTGGCAGCTACTTCTTTGGAACCCGCTCGGGTCAGCATCGCCACGTCTTTGGTCCCTACGGGATCCTGGGCTTTGATGCTCACACCTTTTTGCTCGCGGAAATTGACGTGCAAAGTCAGACGGTGGGTGCGGCCCCCGCGAAAACTGGCGCGGCGTCCTATTTGAAGTTCGGCCATGAAGTGACCCAGGGACTGGTGCCATTCGTCTCTCACGAGTACACTCAACTGGACTTCAAAAACGCCGATGGGCGCCGGGTGCTTTACACCGGAGGCCTGCAATGGTTTCCTCGGCCGCACGTCGAGTTCTTAGCGGCTTATCAGAGGCAAGTCTTGCGGCCCGTGGCCGGTGGCAACGCGGATTACTTCTATTTCGTGGCTCACTACTACTTCTGACGTGATGTGTAAGTTTCGGGGTTTGCTCAGTTTTTCACCCGTTATTTAAAGTCTCTTTAAATGGGACGGGTATTTTCGGTAGGTGAGGGGGAACTATGGACCACATGTCCGATTCGTATGCTCTTACTCCGGGCACCGAGCTCTTCGGCGGGCTAAACGATTTTCTGCGTTTCCGCCGTAAGATTCACCTTCGCTTCGAGCGAAAGAATTTCACCGTGAAAACGGTGGAAAACCGCCGCGAGCTGGTTCAAGCGTACCTGCTCCGGTACGAAGTGTTTCATAAAGAGTTCGCGGGAAAGCGTTTTCCCATCGGGCTCGATACGGATCGCTTCGATTCTTTCGCCGACCTTTTGGTCATCATCGACAATCGCACCAAGCGCGTCGTCGGCACGTACCGGCTCATCTGTTCCAGCTTTTCTCAAAACTTTTACTCGGGAAGCGAGTTCGATCTGGCGCCGCTGCTGGCACGCCCTGGGACGAAGCTCGAGCTTTCGCGTGCCTGCATTCACCGCGACTACCGCCAAGGTATCGTGATGAGCCTGTTGTGGCGTGGCATTGGCGAGTATCTGGCCGCGGTGAACGCTCAGTTCATGTTCGGGTGTTCGAGCGTTAAGCTCACCGAGCCGAAAGCGATCGCGAGCGTTTACCGGCAGCTCCAGGCTCTCGATAAGGTCGAGACCGAGCCGGAGATTCTTCCGCTCCCTGAGTATCGCATTGACGGGTTCCGCGAGCTTGTGGCCGCCACCGAAGATCCCAAAGACAAAATGGACGTGCCGCCGCTCTTTCAGGCGTACCTCCGGGCCGGCGCCCGGGTGTACGGCGAGCCGGCGCTCGATCTCAAGTTCCGTTGCGCGGATTTCTTGACCGTGCTCGATCGGACGGAGCTCGCGGCCGGTCATCAGAAAAAATTCGTCTCTCACTAGTCCCTCATCGCCCGCGAACTGGTAGAATCCCCGGGTGGCACCAAGTTTAGCAATTTTCTTGCCCGAGCTTCTGGAGATGGAGAGCCTTCACGAACGGATTTCCCGCGTGGGAAAGATCCGCAAGGAAGGATCGGTGCCCTTTAAGGGGCACGACCTCCCCATTTATTCCTACGCCTTCGGCCCGGAGGGCGAATCGGTGCCGACCTTGATTCTCGTTGGCGGCGTCCATGGGCTGGAGCGCATCGGCACTCGGGTGGTCACCGCTTACTTGAAGACTTGGCTCGAGCTCATGGAGTGGGACGATTTGGCGCGTCAGGCCGCCGACCGGGTACGCATTCTTTTTTATCCTCTGGTCAATCCCGGCGGCATGTTTCAAACGAGCCGGTGCAATCCGAACGGTGTCGACCTGATGCGAAACGCGCCCGTCGATATGGACACGCCGTCCTCGCACAGAATTTTTCAGGGGCACCGGATATCGAAACGCTTGCCGTGGTACCGTGGCACCGCCGGCGGCGCCTTGGAGCCCGAGGCTCAGGCGCTTTGCGATTTCATCGAACGAGAAAGCGGGCGCTCCTCGGTTACGGTGAGTGTCGACGTGCACTCCGGCTTCGGCGCGGTCGACCGGCTTTGGTTTCCCTACGCGAAAAGCGCCGTGCCTTTTCCGCGCCTTGCCGAGGCCTTTCGTTTCAAGCAGCTTCTCGACCGCACCTATCCGAACCACGTTTATCGGGTCGAGCCGCAGTCGCACCAATACACGACCCATGGGGACCTCTGGGACTATCTCTTCGAGCGGCATGAAGCGACTCGGCCCGGGCACCTCTTTCTGCCGTTCTCGCTCGAAATGGGATCGTGGATCTGGGTGAAGAAAAACCCGCGCCAGCTATTTTCTCTCTTGGGCGCGTTCAATCCAGTGTTGCCGCACAGAAAGCAGCGCACGCTTCGCCGTCATGTGATGTTCTTCGACTTTTTGATCCGGGCAACCCTCGGCGAAGCGCATTGGGCGCGCATTGCTCCCGAGGACCGCAAAGCGATGACCCAGAACGCGGTGGAGCACTGGTATGGCCGCTAGCCCACGGCGCTGGATTCTTCTGCGCGGGCTCGGCCGGGAAGCCGCGCATTGGGGCGATTTTGCCTCTGATTTAAATCGCGCTCTCGGCGGCGGTTCCGTAGTTTTATCTCCCGACTTGCCCGGCGCCGGCGTGAAGTTTCGCGAGCGCGCGCCGCTCGACTTGAAGCAGTACGCGAGCCGGCTCATGGAGGAAACCGCGAGCCGCGAGCCCGCGGGACTCATCAGTCTTTCGCTCGGCGCGATGGTGGCGCTCGAATGGGCGGCGATGCGCCCGGCCTCGGTGTCTCGCGTGGTGGTCATCAACACGAGTTTGGGATCGCAAGCGCGCCCTTGGGAGCGGTTTACGCCGGAAGCCTGCCGGCGTTCCCTCTCGATGGTACTCGCGCTTCGTCCTCGCGCCCGAGAAGCGGCGATTCTCGGGCTGATTTCAAACAGCGAAGCGAAGCGCAAGGACACCTTGGACGCTTGGGTGCGTATTGCCGGGGAACGTCCGGTCTCGATGGCCAATTACGCGCGCCAAATCGCGGCGGCGGCGTCAGCTCGCCCCGATCTTGGTAGAATAACAGCGCCGGGTCTCGTGCTAGCGAGCCGAGGCGATCGCCTGGTGCGGATGTTTTGCTCGGAGCGTCTGGCGGCTGTCTTGCGCTGGCCCTTGCAGGTGCATGAGTCCGCCGGGCACGATTTACCTTTGGACGATCCCGAATGGTGCGCGGCTCGTATCGCTGAGTGGTCCCGCACTTTGTCGGCGCAATAGGAGAGTCATATGTTTCTGGCTGGTGTGTATTTATTTTTCATGGCGCGGTCCGGACTTCCTCCGAGAACCGCGGATCCCAAGGTTTGCGGGGATCGCGCCTTTGCCCTGCGGCGCGACGCGGCGAAAGCGCAGGAAGCGTTCAAATGCTACCGCGAAGCGATTGAGGCGGATCCCGAGGATGTGGAAGCGGCCTGGCGATTTGCCATGGCCTGCCAGTTCGTGGGCTATCGTTTGGTCAAGGACACCGACGAAAAATTGAAAATTTTCGGGGAAGGGCGCGACATCGCCTCCGCCGCGGCGAAAGCAAAACCCGACTGTGGGCCGTGTCACTTTTGGGGAGGGATTAATCGCGCTCTCTTCGGCGAGACCTCCGGGATCTTCCGCGCCATCGCGACCCTCGGAATCGTGAAGCGGGATCTCGAGCGCGCGGCCGAGCTCGACCCCACCTATGCGTACGCCGGCCCCGATCGAATCTTGGGCCTCATCGATCAAAAGGTGCCGGGGATTTTAGGCGGCAGTGACACGGAGGCCGCGGTTCATTTCGAGAAAGCGATTGCACTCTCGCCGACCAATCCCTTGAATTATCTCTTCCTCGCTCGCCTGGAAAAAAACGAGAACGAAAACGACGTCGCTTTCAAGGCGGTGCTCATGCGAGCGAAGGCTCATGTCAAGAAACCCACGGAGCTGGACGTCGAATCCTATGAAGCCTGGAACGAGCTGAAAGAAATGGGCGCGGAGCTAGAAGAGGTATCCAGTTCCGCCAAGGATGTGAAAAGCGACGTTCGAAATCTGGGAAGTGCCTCGAGCGACGGGTAAGTTCGCCCAAGCCGCCGTCATTTTCCCTTCGGCGCTCAGGAAAAAGTGCTTTCCCAAGTAGAAGCGCCGCTGAACCGAGAGCTGTAGTCCCGCCCCGACCAGGAAATACTGTGAGCCCAGAATGCCGCCCACGGCGGAGTTGTAGGCTTCGCCGCGCACGGTGGTGATCGGATGCGCGATGATGGGCCCCACGCCCAATCGCAAGATGAGCCATTTCAAGTCCCAGGCGCGGTTCAAGAGAAAGAAATTGAAACCGAAGGTGGCCTTGAAGTTCTGCACCTCGGGCGGGTTATTGTTGAGCACCACCTTGTGATGGATGTTCTCGAACTCCCAGCCGCTGCTTTGCGGGCCTTGTGTCCATCCCCCGAGGCGAATGGCGTAATAGGGCGCTTGGCGGAAAGTCTCGTTGGACCAAGTGCCGAGGAAATGGAGCGTGGCCTCCCCGTCTTGGTAAATGTGGACTTCGCTCGGCAAGCTGTAGGCGGTGCCAAGGGAGCCTTCCATGAGAAAGTTCGCCCGGGCTTTCGGCGTCAAAATGAGCAGGCAGAGCCCCAGAAAAGGGAACAGAAACCGCTTCGTCATAGGGACCTCGGTGAATTAGTGAGAGTGATCGTGGCCTTCGGGACCATGAGCGTGTCCGTGAGACAGCTCCTCTTCGGTAGCTTTGCGAACGGAAATGACTTCCACCTGGAAGTTGAGTGTCTGTCCGGCGAGCGGATGATTGCCGTCCACCGTGACCGTGTCCCCGACTTCCTTGATGGTGTAGACCATGCCGTTGCCGTCGCCGCCCAAGTCCGCTTCGAATTGAATGCCGGCTTTGATGGGAAAATCTTTCGGGAAGACGTCTTTCGGGATTTTACGGACCAGCTTAGGGTCCGGATTGCCGTAGCCGTCTTCGGGGGAGACGGTGACCTGCTTCTTTGCGCCCACCGAGAGGCCCGCCAAGGCTTTTTCGAGCCCGGGAATCATCTCATGGGCGCCGTGCAGATACTGAAACGGCTCGTCGCGATCGGCTCTGTCGAGCTCCTCGCCCTTCGGATTGGTTAGCACATAAGAGATGCCGACGACGCTGCCCTTTTGGATCATATTGACCCAATAATCCAAGGTCTTTTCAGGAATGGCAATGAAAGTTTGGGGGAAACCGGACGCTTTAACGCTCGTCGTTACCGCGAGCGGGCTCCTGATTGAAAATCCCGCGAGGTGTAGATAGGTTAGCGTGCATTCGGGAGGCAGTTCATGACGTTCGTTTCCAAGCGTTGGCTCGGGTTAGCTCCATGTCTGGGTTTTCTTTTTTACTCGGCGTGTTCCACGCTGAGCGAAAAGCAGTGCAAACAAGGGGACTGGTACGAGATCGGAATGAAGGACGGCCTCGAGGGCCATGGCGTGGATCGCCTGCAGAAACATTCCGAGGCCTGCACGGAGTACGGCGTTTCTCCCAATAAACCCGCCTATGAAAAGGGGCGCGACGAGGGACTCAAATCCTATTGCTCCTCCGACAATGCGTTTAATCTCGGCAGGAATGGCGGGTACTACCGGGGGGGCTGTCCCGCGTCCATGGAGCCCGCTTTTTTAAGAAAGTACGAGTCGGGAAAACAGCTCCACGACATGCAAGCGCGCGTTACCCGGCTCTACAATGAGATCACCGATCTCGAAAACGAAATGGATAGGGAAAAAGACGTGAATCAGCGCGTCCGGTTGAGGGAGCGCATCCGGGACCGGCAGAGAGAGCGAGACGAGCTGCAGCGCCGCCTTACCGTCCTTGAAATCAAGGGCGACAGCTAATGGTCGACGAGCGCTAGGCCGTGAGATAAAACAGGACCCAGTGAGCCGACTAGTTAGCGCAGCCTTGTTGTTTTTCGTTAAATACTTCTCGAAGGTTTTCTATCGCTTCGAGCTCGGCTACATCGGAGACATTCCTCCCGATCCGTGGCGCGAAGTTCGCTTGCTCCTCGTCCTCAATCACACGAGTCTCTTCGAGCCGCTCTTCGTGCGCGTGCTTCCCAATCATTTTCTTTGGGCACTTTCCGGGAGGCTGGTGCTTCCGGGCGCGGATAAGACGCTGAGCCGCCCCATCGTGGGCCGTTTCTACCGCTGGTTCGCGCCGCGCATGGTTCCCATCTCGCGCAAGCGGGATAACACCTGGTCCGATTTCATGGAGCGAGTGGAAAAGGACTCCATCGTCATTCTATTGCCCGAAGGCCGGATGAAACGGAGGAACGGGCTCGACTCCAGCGGCAAGCCAATGAGCATTCGCGGGGGCGTGGGGGATGTGCTCAATGCCATGTCCGAAGGCCGGATGGCCATCGCCTATAGCGGGGGTCTCCATCACATTCAGGCGCCGGGGGATTGGTTCCCGAAACTTTTCAAAACCATCCGCGGCAACGTCGAGTTCTTGGATATCATGACTTACAAGCAGGAGCTCGGCGCCGAGAGTAGCCACGCGTTCAAGCTCGCCGTGGTCGCCGATCTCACGGAGCGCCAGAAACGCAACACGCCTTTGCCGTTTCCGTCCTAAGGCTCGTTCTGTTACCGTTTACGGTATGACTGAGCTCTCTCGAAGGCTGAAACTCGGATCGGCCTGCGCGGTAACCGCGGGAAGCGTGATCGGCTCCGGGGTCTTTCTCGTCGCGGCGGAAATCGCGCGGGTGGTGCCTTCGCCCACGGCCGCGCTTAGCGTGTGGGTGGTGGCCGGCCTCATAAGCCTCATGGGAGGACTCATCTTCGCGGAGCTCGGCGCGATGTACCCGCAAGCCGGCGGGCAATACCGCTATCTGACGGAAGCCTTTCCGCCCTGGCTCGGTTTTCTTTTCGGCTGGGCGCTGATCTTGGTCATTCAGTCGGGCTCCATCGCCGCGGTCGCGGTGAGCTTCTCTCGCTTCTTCGGGCAAATCGTCGTAATGACGCCCGTGCAGGAAAAAATCGTCGCCGCTCTGGTGGTCTTGGCGGCTACCGGATTGAACGCCATTGGCGTGAAGGAAGCCGCCGGCGTGCTTGATGTCGTCACTATCTTGAAAGCCCTCGCTTTGCTTCTCATCGGCAGTCTCGCTTTCTTCGCGCCGCCGGCCGCCGCGATGGCTCCCTCGACCGCGGTGGTGACTTTCTCGGGCTACGGGGTCGCGCTCATCGCGGCGTTTTGGTCGTTCGACGGCTGGAACAATCTGGGATTCGTGGCGGGAGAAATCGTCGAGCCAAGCCGCAACCTGCCCAAAGCCGCCATCATCGGCATCGTCGGCGTGGGGCTTCTCTATCTCGGCTGTAATCTCGCGTACTCGAGATGGCTCACCGTGGACGCCATCGCCGGCTCCTCTTTCGTCGCAGCGGATGCCGTGAGAAACGCCTTGGGATCGGGAGCCGTGCCCTGGCTCTCGGGGCTTGTCGCACTTTCCGCCTTGGGCTGCGTGAATGGACTTACTCTCGGCGGCGCCCGCGTGATTTACGCCATGGGGCGCGACGACTCTTTGCCGGAGGCCTTCGGCCGTCTGACGGCTCGCCATGTCCCCCTCGTGGCGCTTCTCGCGCAGATGGCTTGGACGCTGGTTCTTATCTTCAGCGGAACGTACGATCAGCTTTTTACTTACGTCGTCTTCGCGGCGTTTCTCTTTTACGGTCTGACGGCGGTCGCCATGCTCCGTTTGAGAAAGACCCGTCCGAAAGCGGAGCGGCCTTATCGCGTTCCCCTATATCCTTGGCTGCCCTTGGGCTACGTTGCCTTTACTACCGTTTTCACCTTGAACGCCATCGTCGAAAAACCCACGGAGGCACTCGCGGGAACGGCCATCGTTTTGTCGGGCCTTCCCGTGTGGTGGTGGCGTCAGCGTGTGGTTAAGGCACGAGCGCGTGCTGCTTCAAAAGCGCTTTGAGCCGATCGTGCGGCAGTCCGTAGGCGGTGACGCCGTCTCGTCCTTCCATCGTTTTTCCCGCGACGAGTGCATTGAGGAGCGCTTCTTCCGCCGCGTCCACCGCCGCCTCGAAAAGCGGATTGATGTGAGCGTCGGAGAGTAGCTCCATCTTGAGGGTGCGCTTTTTCGGATTGTGAGGAATGAGATTCTTCGTGGAAAAGGCGACGGCCAAATCCCCGCTGCCATGTTGCGCTACGGCCCCCGTGCGCGCGATGCCCAGCATGGTGCGTTTCGCCATGCGAGAAAGCTGACGGGAATCCAGAGGCGCGTCGGTGGCGAGCACGATGACGATGGAGCCTTCTTGTTTTTTCGCCGGTATGAGATCGGAAATCTCCTGGCCGATAGGCGCCCCCAGAACGCGCAACGTATGCCGTCGTCCGTGATTGGCGTTCAGCAGGACGCCGACCGTATATCCGCCGTCCTCCTTACCGAGAACGCGGGAGCTCGTGCCGATCCCGCCTTTGAACTCGTAGGAAATCATGCCGGTGCCCGCGCCGACGGAGCCTTCTTCTAGACTTCCCGTTTTTGCGTTCTCGACGGCGTCAAAGGCATGCCGAGGCAGAACGTGCTGGCCGCGGATGTCGTTCAAGCTTCCGTCGTCGCACTCCATCACCATCGGCGTCACGGTGTCGTCGCTTACGCCGATCTCCGGATGCTTTTTCGTCATCCAGTCGACGAGCCCCCTCTGAACCGCCGCGACGCTCAAAGTGTTAGTGAGCGCAATTGGCGTTTCTAGAAAGCCTGATTCCTGCAGCCACATGAGGCCAGTCGCTTCGCCGTTGCCGTTCAATACGAAACTGCCGGCTTGCACTTTGTTTTTCCAGACATCGCTCGTCGGCACGATTGCGGTGACGCCCGTGCGCACCGGGCCTTTGCCGATGACGAGCTTTCCCGAGCCGGTGTTCAACGTCACCTGGCCTACTCTCACGCCCGCTACGTCGGTAAGCGCGTTGAGTTTCCCCGGCGTGAACTTTCCGACGGCGGCGCCGAAATCCCGAAACCGGGGTGCCGCGTGCGCGAGTTCAGCCACTACCAAGAAAAGCAGAAGAAAAGGCATCGGGTAGTTCTGCCAGACCCCGCCCGCTGAGGCAAATCGAGTGAGGGGGAGAGGGGAGGTAAGAATGAGAATGAGATCGAGAATGAGAATGAGTTTTCGGAATACTCCGACTCATTCTGATTCTCATTCTTTTGCTTTCCTAGGGGTTCCAAAGCGGCTCGAACGGCGGGGGAGGGCAGGTGCCGTACGTGCTCTCGCCGAGATGGAGGCAGGAGTAACTCTCGTTTCCCACGGGACCCTCTTTACCCAGAGGACCCCAGTTGCCGCGTGCTCCGTAGGACCCGGGTTGCGCCTGCGCCCTGCAGGGCCCGGAGTTTATTCCAGGAGGGCCGCCGGATCCGCCGGGTCCGCCTTGACCGCCAGCACCCCCCGGTCCGCCCATTCCCGGTTTTCCTTCGACCTTCACCACGAGATTTGCCGCCGAGCCAATGCGCAGGAAAACGGGCGCGGTATCGCCCCCTTTCTTGCCCACTCCGCCAGGCAATCCCGTGGCTCCGTCGGCTCCTCGGCCCCCGTTGCCGGCTTCGCGCTCGCAAATCGTGCGAGCGGTGTCGCGCCCTTCATGAGTGTAAGTGTCGGAGCTCAATCCGCGCATACCGGCGGCGCCCGCCGCTCCCATCCCTCCCGCCTCACCGCTGCCGCCTCGGCCACCGTCGGTGCGAATAAGCAGCGCGCCCGATCCAAAGCGGGCCTTCACGTAAATGGGAGGACCCGAGCGACCGTCAAAACCTTGGGGGGATTCCGCTTTCTCCGGAAGGGCGCGTAGGACGGCGCCCGGTTCCGCGAAGAGCGAGTCGGCGACGATCTTCAAAATGTTTCCGCGTGGGCGGACATCTGCCTTCGCGCGCAAGAAGAGTCGGTGCGCGCGGATCTCATCGACTTCCTCGGCGCCGACGATCTCGCGGTCCAGCGGCACCACGACCCGCACGGAAAGCCGCACGGGTGGCTCCACCGGCGTTTCCGTCGTCAAAGTGTAATCGAAGGTCTGTCCCGCCAGGGGAGTGTCGTCGGTGAAGGCTCGGGCTTCGGCGGCAAGGGCTGGGAAGGTTTTGCCACTGACGGAAGACTCACGCGTGATCCACCAGCGCACGCCTCGATCGGCCGCTTCCCAAGTGAGCTCGACTTCGTAGCGATTCGGCTCGGGAAGAGCGCGCACTTCGGCTTTCAGTTTCTCCGCAACAATTGGGGCCGCGCTTGGTTTCGCCGCGGACTCCGTGGGGACTGAGGTTGGCGCGCGCCCACACGCGGCCAAAGTTAGAGCTAATAGCGAAAGGGCAAACGGTTGCATCGAGATCCTCCTCGCCGCCCAAGCAAAGCACGGAGCATGCCGCGAGTTTCAAGCGGAGCGCGGGGAAGGGGAGACCGAAAGCCGGACCTCGCGAGGCGCTTACCCGGTCCCGTCGTCACTCGCGGGGGGAAGTTTCAGAGTTTCGAGGAGCGCGGTCGCGACCTGACTGTCGGGAAGCGCCAAAAGCTTGTCTCGCGTCACTCCATAAGAGTGCTCGAGCACCGTCAGAAATTCCGCCGCGTCCAAACGGTACACGTGAATGCCCCCGAGCTCCTTGCGATCGGCGACGGTCTTTTTTACCTCGCGGATGACGGGACGGTGCGGGCTCACGAACCCCACGTTCAAGACGAGCGAGGATCGAAACGGCCACCACCCATGTTTAGTGCCTAAGGGAAGGGCGCCCAGCCTCAAAATCATGTCTAAGGAAAGATGGTCTTTGGTCGCCGCGGGAAAAAACTTCGGATTTAGATGAAAAAATTCGACCACTTGAAAAGTCTACCGGCACCCCGAGGGGTGCGCAACGCCCCAGTTGTCCAAGAGTTGAGCAGGGAAAACCCCATGGATCTCGGGTGCTAGCTCGATGCTTAAATTTCGGCGAATGGAAGATCGCCATCGGCTAAAGGCTGGTGAAACGTATTGCCCGTAGACACTGGGTATGCGCGAGCCGAGTAGGCACGCGGGCTTAGGGCCTTTGGCGCACTTAACTCCAAGATCTGGCAGTGGGATTGCTCTCTTTAGCCGTAGATTTCCCCCTTACTACCTGAGGTCCTTCGATGTTCGCGGCGCGCCTTAAATGCAAAGTCATCGAGACCCGCTGGGCGACGCCCTCGGTGTTTCTGATCCGCTTTAAGCCGTCTCGCCTGTTCTCGTTTCTCCCGGGGCAGTTCATTAGCGTCGTCATCCCGACTCCTTCGGGCCCCGTGAAGCGTTGCTATTCCCTCGCTTCGTCTCCGGAAGAAAGCCGGTCGGGCGCGTACGAGCTTTGCGTGAAATTGGTGGCGGGCGGAGTGGGCTCCACGTTTCTCGCGAAACTTCGGCCGGGGGCCGAGTTCGAAGCGCTCGCGCCGTTTGGTAATTTCACCTACCGTCCGGTGGAGCCGGGCCGTGGCGTGGTTTTTGTCTGCACCGGTAGCGGCATCGCTCCCTTTCGCGCCATCGCGGCGTCTCGCCTCTATCAAGAGAGCCGTCCGACTCACGGGATCGTGCTCTACGGGGCGCGGGACGAAAAAGAAATTTTGTACGAGCGGGACCTTCGCCAGCTCGGTCTCGAAATGACGGCCGCCGTTTCCAACCCCTCTCCCACCTGGGAAGGTTTTAAGGGGCGCGTCACGGATTACCTTCGTTCTATGGGCCCGGACTTTCCGTGGCACAAAACTGACTTTTATCTCTGTGGTAACGGTCCCATGGTCCAAGACGTCGTCGCCATCCTTCAGGGTGGACGCGGCGTGGCAACCAGCGCCATCCACCGGGAAAACTTCTCGCCAGTGCGCCCCGGGGTCCGGCCAGAGCCGGTCTCCCGGCCCGAAGAGAAGCCCAGCGCTATCGTTCTGCCTTTTCCCCAAAAGTGCGCCGCCTAATCCGACTCAGCGCGCTCAAGAAGGTTCTTTTGCGCCGTGCAAATATTCCCTACAATAAGAGTAAGTTTCCTCGCCAAGATGCGCTTCTTACATGTCCGGCAAGCTAGGCATCACATGGCGACGACTTTTACGTTTACGATCGCCTGCCCGGACGATCGCGCCTCAGCTGCTCGCCAAGTGCTCGAGGAAGCACACGCCGAAGTGGCTCGTCTGGAGCGCGAGCTTTCAGAATTTTTAAAAGATAGCCCGGTGGCCCGCTGGAATGCCTCTCTTGCTGGGGAGGCGGTGGAGTTTACCGCCGACGGACTCGGTCTTTGGAGACTCTCCGTGCGGATGTCGAAAGAAACGAGTGGGGCGTTTCATCCGCTGGCCAAAAGCCAGCCGCCCGGAAATTGCGACGAGGTCCAGCAAGTGGGAAACCAGCTGGTCAAAAGTCGCGCCGGGCTTTGGATGGGATTTGGCGCCATCGGAAAAGGTTTCGCTTTGGATAAAGTCAGGGCCTTGGTCGAGCAAGCGGGGTTTACGGACTATCTGCTTTCGGCCGGCGGTTCCTCTCAGATTCTCTCCGGGTTTTCCTCTCCAGGGGATCCGTGGTGCTGGGGCTGGAGCTGGAAGAAAGACGAAGTTGGCGACGCGCTAGGCATTCCGCTCTTACATGCGTCGGGAGTGCCCATAGCTTTGGGCGTCAGCGGTTTCCACGAAAAGGGACGACACATCTTGGACCCCAAAACCGGCCTCGCCATTCCCGTCTGGGCACACAGCGCGTGCATCGCCGCGCCTTCGGCGGCCGAGGCCGACGCGCTCTCCACCGCGCTCATGGTGTCGGAGGGCAAGTCCGTTCACGGCGAGACCGCGAAAGCGGTCATTGACGGAGAAGGCGTGCCGCATTGGAACGAAGGATTTCAAAAGCTCTGGGGTGCGCTCGCTTCGTTCCTTTTCCTGTGGCTCCTTGCGTGGCCAACGCTTGCCGCCGCGGCCGATGAGTTGGAAATCACCGAAGAAGCCGTCGATCTTACGAGCCTAGGCGTGCAGAGCTTCATGCCGTACTCCCTCGATCGGCAATCGCTTTGGATTCTTTTACCGCTCGTTTCCTTGTTTTTCGTAATGCTTCATTTGATGAAGGGCCCGCGAAAAAAGATTCAACTAAAAACCGTCGATCCCGGGAGAGATGAATGACCCTCGATATCCGTAAAGGCATCTGTGCCGTGTTCCTGCTTTTGTCGCTCGACTCCGCGTTCGGAGTAGAGTTCGAAAAACTCGGTACCGCCGTGGAAAAAGCGCTCGGCACCGGCAAGGCCTTCAAGACTTCGGTGAAGTTCAAGGGCAAGGCCACCACGGTGTTCTATTCGAAGGGCGCGAACGGCAAGTCCGATAAGTTCGCGGTCGTTCAGAACGGTCTCTATGAGCCGAACTGCACGCACACTTGGGTAGTGGGCCTTGATCACAGCGCGCAGGTGCAAGACATCCGCGTCGTCGAGATGAGCTGCTCGCACGCTTTTCCGACGAAGGAAGAGAGCTACCTCGGCCAGTACAAGGGCAAGGGCCCGGCGGACGCCGCGAAATTAAAAGGGCAGGTCCACACCGTCGCCAAAGCGACCGGAAGCTCCGACTTGACGACGGAGGCGGTGGTCACGTCCATCTCTATCGTCGACAAGCTCAAGGGCAAGCTCTGATATGACCTTTGGGGTCCCCACACGCAGAATCCGCATTGTCGTGCAGACGCTGGTGTTCGCCCTCTGGGTGGCGCTGATTCTCGCGACGAAGTACCCAATGGAGTCCTGGCTGGCGAAGCACGTGCCGGTCTCGCTGCTTCTGCGCATCGATCCGCTCGTGATGACGGTAGTGTGCGGGGGAATGCGCATGGGAGTGACGATCACGTTGCTTGGCGCGGTCACGCTCGCCGTGAGTCTTCTTCTGGGACGCGTGTTCTGCGGGTGGGTTTGCCCCCTGGGAGCGATCTTCGATTTTTACGGCTGGTTTCTTCGCCGCATGGGAGTGAAGTTCTTCGGCCCTTCGCCGTGGTTCTTTCGCTTCAAGTACTATCTGCTAGCCGCCATTCTCATTTTCGCGGTGCTGGGGGGAGTGAGCCCGCTCATGGGCTTCGATCCCATCGTGCTGCTCACCCGGACCGCGGCGACCGTGCTCGATCCGTTCTGGATGAAGCGCGGGGAGATTCTCTGGCAGGTGACGACCAATCCCGCGAACCATGGCCATTTTATCGACGTGGCGACGCTGATTCTCTTTATCGGTATCATGGCGAGCACGACCAAGGTCTCCCGCATCTGGTGCCGCACGGCTTGCCCGCTCGGTGCGTACCTCGCGGTGGCGAGCCGCAACTCGGTCCTTCGCCGGGATACGCAAAACTGCATTCACTGTAATATCTGCGCTCAGAATTGCCCGACGGGGGCCATCAATTTTCAAAACGAAGAGATCTATAACGAATCGGAATGCATCAAGTGCTTCAGCTGTTCGCAGGAGTGCCCGGTCGATGCGAACTTCTTCACGTTCAAATCGCCCGTTCCGGCGTTCTCTCCGTCGCAGCATCCGGTCTCTCTCGATAGACGTTCCATGGTGGTCACTTCGGTGGCCGCGCTCATGGCGGCTCCCGCGCTGCGGCTGTCGGCGGGCGAGCCCGGAAGGCACAAGACGCTCATTCGGCCGCCCATGAGCCAAAAAGAGCGCGATTTTCTCGCAAGCTGTATCCGCTGCACGGAATGCATCAAGGCTTGTCCCACCGGGATCTTGAAGCCCGCGGGCTTGGAGTTCGGCCTGCGCTCGCTTTGGACGCCCGTGATGGTGCCGACCGAAGCTCCTTGTCAGCCGGGCTGCAACGCTTGCTCCGAAGCGTGTCCCACGGATGCGATTTTGAAATACCCGATTGAGAAGAAGTACACGTACAAATCGGGAACGGCGTATTTCGAGCCCTCCCGCTGCGTCGCCGTCGTCGACAACAAGTATTGTAACGAATGCGTGAAGGCGTGCCCCACTCAGGCGATCCCTATCCGTCCCGGGTGGGAACCGCCCGGTGGTCACGGGGCCGACGCGCCCGCGCCCGAGGGACAGCTATCGAGCCGGCCCATGACCGTACTGTTCGATAAGTGCATCGGCTGCGGCGCGTGCGAGTTCGAGTGCAATAAAATCGTTTTTGGGAAGCCCGCGATGGTGACCACCTCCTATGGACGGACGAATCCGTCCAGCGTCGGTGACACGCCATTGCCTTTGTAAGGAATGGGTTTAGGATACGGCCATGCTTGGAATCGGAGAAATTTTCGTAATCGGGGCCGCCATCGTGATCTTTTTCACCTGGCGCCGCCTTCCGGAAGCCATCAAGTCGGCCAAGAAGTCCGCGAAACTTTTTAAAAGTGAGCTGAAGGGCGAAGGCGATACGCCCGCGGTCCGAGACGTGAATCGCCCGGCAATTAATAAAGAGAATCCGAAAGACTCTCGAAAGTGAGGTTGGTCTAATGTTCAATTTAGGTTTGCCTGAAATGATTGTGATCGGAATAGCGGCGCTGCTCCTGTTCGGCCCGAAGCGCTTGCCGGAGCTCGCCAAAAGCTTGGGCAAAGGCATTCGCGACTTCAAAAAGGCCGTAGCCGGCGAAGACGACGAGGCCAAGGGGCATATCGCCAAGCCTGGTGAGACCGTGGAAACCACGAAAGAAGGCGAGAAGAGTGAGCACAAAGCCGACTGATCTCCCGGCGGAGCTTTCTTCCGAAGGGACGCAGTCCGAGACCGCGGACGCGCATGCGCCGGAAGAAACACGCATGGCGCTTTGGGAGCACCTGGACGAGCTCCGCGGCGCCATCATCCGATCGCTGCTGGCGATAGGTCTTGGCCTTTGCGCGACCTACGCCTATGCCGGGCGGATCATGCTCTTTCTCGAGAAGCCGCTTCTCGACGTGCTTCCGAAGGACCAGGCGAAGCTCTACTTCACGGGCGTCGCCGATAAGTTCGTCATCTACATCAAGGTCGCGGTACTTGCTTCCGTCGCCTTGACCGCGCCCTATCTGCTTTGGGAAATCTGGCGCTTCGTCGCGCCGGCGCTTTATCGACACGAAAAGAAGTTTGTCGCGCCGTTTTTGATTTTGGGAACAATTGCCTTTTTTACGGGCCTCGCGTTCTCCTATTACATCGTCGTTCCCTACGGTTATAAGTTCCTGATCGAGTTCGGGGCCGATAATCCGCAAGAGCAAGCCATCATCACGCTGACGGATTACTTCGATCTCACCATCAAGATGCTTCTCGCCCTCGGCCTCGTTTTCGAATTGCCAGTCGTCATGGTACTGCTCGGAAAAATCGGCATCGTGCGCGCGGATTTTCTGACGAAGTACCGTCGTCATGCGTTCTTGGCAATTTCCGTGGGCTCGGCGATCCTGACGCCGTCCCCTGACGCCTTTACGCTCGTTCTCGTGATGATCCCGCTCTACCTGCTCTACGAGCTCAGTATCATCGGCGTGCGCTGGGTTCAGCCCAAACTGTAAAGTCCTCTATGCTCCTTCTACTAGCTAAATTTTCACTTGGTTTGGCCGTCTATGGGGCCGCTCCGGGCGTCAAGCCGCCGACTTTCGACTGCGTCGACTCGGACAAGGTGACTTACAAGATTTGGATCGGCCGGGGCAAGAACCTGATTCGTATCGTCGATAAAGGGAAAGCGAGAGAGCTTGCGCTTTCTGGGGCGAATATCATGCGTCCGGTAAGACCGGGGGAGCCGCTTCGCTATACCGGCTGGAACCCCAAGGGTAAGACGATTTTCAATCTACTGGATGGCTCGTTGGAATTCTCAACGGAATACCTAGTAGAGAATCAGTCGAGCCGCGTGAGGGTGTCGCTGTTCGTAGATAGCAAAGAGAAAACGGGACTCGTTTGCCAATCTACCGGGGTCTCGACGACGGTAGTTGCCCTCGATAAAGAGGTTCAGCTGGCCGAACGGTACGCCATCCTGATGGACGAAGTCGTCGCCTTGCGTACGACAGAGGGGCTGCTGAAGCCAATTGCCGTGCAAAGAATGGAAAGCGTTATCCGCCGGATGTATCTCGCGCCGGAGCTCAAGAAGGGACCGGATCGGGGCAAGCTCGTTGAGGTGGCGGGCCCAGTCATCAAGGACGTCGATCCTCGCAGCGCCACGTTGCTCGGGGCTCGCTTGCGTGGGCCTATTGGAGATTTCTGGAAGCAGCTCCTGGAGGACATGAAGTACAAGTATTTTCCGGATTACTCGCGCTGCGCTTCTTGGGTG
>JAYUGC010000102.1:0-4565 GCA_043767805.1 Pseudomonadota bacterium
ATGAAGTCATCCGCGCCCCGGACGTAGGGGCAGATTTTTTCGAAAGTACCGACGCCGCCCGGGTTGAAGGTCTTGACCTTCAAGATGCGGTTCATGACGTACCAAGGGGCGAGTCCCAGAAGATTGAAATGGCGGACTTCGAGCTTCCCGCGTACCGAGGTGGTGCTGGCCCATTCCTGAATGCGCTTGCGATCGTAGCGCCGATAATGCCCGAACTTGCTGTCCAGGCTCCCATAAGCCCATTGGTGAGCGGGAACGAAAATCAAGATTCGCTTCGGGCCTCTGGCTCGGCTGAAAGCCAGGACGTCTGCGAACTGGTCGAGCGCGGCGATGTCGGCCTCGATGTGCTCGAGCACGTTGAAGGAAACGATCGTGTCGAGATCGAAGTCGTAGAGCTCTTCCTTGAACGAGCTGCCAAGATCGAGAGAAAGGTACTTGAGAGAAGTGGCTTTCTCGCCGGCCTTTGCGGCCATGTTATTCTGAAGCTTCGCGCGAAGCTGGGCGTCGTACTCGCTCAAGACCAGGAGCTCGCGGATGGGAAAATGCTGCGAAAGATTTCCGGTGCCCGCGCCGACTTCGAGAATGCGGTTACCTAAAAAAGGGCGAACCGAGTCGGAGACCCAGTTCTGATAATTCACCGCTTTCTCCATCAAAGCGAGCTCGTAAGGCACTTGGTCCATTAGACTCGGACCTCCTGAAGGCCTAGAGGACGCAAAGACCGCGACTGGTAACGCTCGGGAAGCCGATCGAACGCTTTTTCGCGGGAGGTGAACCAGTTGAAATTTACGAGGTGATAGAGCGCCGCGAGGCCGTCTTTCCAAGTGATTTTTTTACCCTGCAAATAGTTGCGCGGATAATAGTGGATGGGTAGCTCGAAAAGCCGGGCGGAAGTTTTGGCTAGATACGCCGTGATCTCCACTTCCACGCCGAAACGTTTCGAGCGGAGACGCATGGACTTGAAGAGATCGGCTCGGCCCAGCTTGTAGCAGGTCTCCATGTCGCTCAGGTAGATCTGCGAAAAGAAATTGCTCAGGGAAGTGAGCATGCGGTTAATCAGCCGATGAAACGTCCGGTGCACCTGAGGGCAATTCGTCTTGAAGCGGCTCCCGTACACGACGTCCGCGCGGTTTTCGAGAAGCGGGACGAGGAGCGCCGGCACGTCGCCCGGATCGTACTCGAAGTCCGCGTCCTGAATCATGATCAGATCGCCCTGGGCCTCTTTAAAGCCGCGCGCGACGGCGGTGCCTTTGCCTTGATTGGAGGGCTGAAGCACCAGCTTGAAACCGTACGTGGTTTGCAGCTCCTGCAATATTTCCCGAGAGCCGTCCGTCGAGTGGTCGTCGACGAGGATCCATTCGGTCGCGATGGGATATTTCACCGCCATCAGCTCCGCCAGGACGAGACGAAGATGCGGCTCCTCATTGAAGACGGGGACGACGATGGAAAGGAGGCGGTTCACCCGCGACTAAGTCTCATAGGGGGCTTTAAGATTCAAGATCGCTTACGGCGAAGGCGACGCAGGGCGTAGGCTAGGAAGCCCAGGGTGCTTCCCCAAGCCGAGTAGAGCGCTCCTTCGTAGAGCCGATGCGCGGTTCCCTGAGAGACGCCTGCTTCCGAGAGACTCGCCACCACGCGGGCTCGGGTCTTCGTGCCGAGGTGACCCTCGGACAAAGCGCTCAAAGTCAGGGTCGCGCCGTCGTCGGTTAGACCGCGCACTTCGCTGCCGCCGGTCTCATCGAGGCTTTCCGGATCTTTTAAACCTAGCGCGGCTTTGAGCCACTGCTCGGCCGTCCCGCCCAAGGTCTCTGAAGCCTTCAAGGGAGTTTCCTCGTTATTACCAACGCCCGCCACACCGTAGTCGGCGCCGCCGCTTGGACCGGTGCCCGGCACTCGCGTTCCGTTTTCCCGAAGCTTGGTATCGGCCTTCGCTCGCGGATCCGCCTTGGCCACCGGGCCGGCCGTGCCGGTGCCGGGCAGAGCGGAAGCGCCCTGCGGATTCTTCGTGAGCTTGTCGACTAGAGCAGAAATCAATTGTCCGATCGACTCGGAGGAAGCGTTTTGCGCCGACGGCGGCGTTGTGGACATAGAAGTGGATGAATTACTGGTCTTCTCGGAAGACTTATCCACAGACGGACTGCTCGCGGGCGGAATGCCCTCCATGGGAAAATTAGGAAAAGCCGGAGAGTTTTGCGAGAGCACCGGAATCATGGGAGGGCTCCCCGGCGTTGATCCGCCGTTTGTCGAAAAAACATTGAGACCCGTGGAAGGTAAATCGTTTCTTTCGGTGCCAGGCTTGCCCGCGTCTTTCTTGCCCGAGGCGGTGGGCGCATTGGCGCCCGCCAGACCATTGGAAGGGGTGAAAGCCGGTTTCGCAAGGGTATCGAAGCCGTTGAACTTGCCGATGTTGCTATCGAGTTGTTTGTCGAGAGCGTCCCGGGTCTGGGGGTTCAAGCGATCCCGCTCGGCTTCTGCAGTTTTTCCCGTGGTCTCCTCGGGCGTTTTGCCTTCGGCCGTCGGCGAGTTTTCCTTTTCCACTTTATCCAGATTCTTTTCGTTGGCTTCCTTCTGCAAAACTTGGAAGGCGATTATGTTTTCCATCACCGAAGCGGGAATCACATCCGTAAAACGATTTAAGATGCCCCCGAAATCCTCCCAGGAGTCAGGGCTGCGAGCGGCGACGGAGTTGGCGATCTGAAAAACCGCTTTCTCCACTTTCTCTCGCTCGAACTTGGGTAGTTTTTTGGGCGACGTGGGATTAACGAGTACCGCGCCCAGGACTTTTTGCAGCTCGATCCAATTCTTGGGATGGTACTGGTGAAAAGTCTGCGCGAGATTTCGGGTGATGCTCTTGACTTGATCTCGATCAAAAGGGGGCAAGGGCACGGAGTTATTGGAGCCGCCTAAAGTGATTTCCGAAAGGGGGTTCTGACGGGGACCGTGGCTCTCGTCTCTGGCGGCACGGACCGTTCCCGCTTGCAGTAGTAAGACGCCCGCGAGTAGCGAGGCCCGTGCCCTTTTTAAACCCATCTTGGTCAACTCCAAACTACGTACCGATTCCCGCCGCCAATTGAGAGTTAACAATGCAGATTCACGGCCACGCTTTAAGCGCGCACGAGCCGGCGCGCACCGCGAGTTTTCGGGTGTCTAAACAACGAGGGAACGTCTGACAATCTTCCGTCGTATACCGGGAGTGGAGAGGGAAAGTGACGGGAAACGGCAGGACGATGTACTTTAGACTCTTCGCTGGGAGCGGACGCCTTGGTTACGCCCTAATCGCTCCTCCTCGCCACGCATTATGCGCTCTGCAACGAACGGTAAGATTAGCCGCATCTTGAGAACTACCGCCAAGACTCCAGGGGATGACGTGGTCGAGTTCTAAGAAGGCGGTGCCCTCACTTTGTTTCCCGCTCGCGGAAACAAAAGTGCAACGCTCACCATCGTTCTTCCACACCGCCCGAGCCACATTCGCCGGGGAACGACGGGTGTGTTTCACCGGGCGCGGCGTCACTTTCCGAGAAGGTTCACGCGCGGGATTTGTCTGCTCGACGAGAAGCCGGAACGAATCGCGGACGATGTCTTCCATCCGTCCCTCGGGAAATTTGCGCCGCAACCGATCCTGCAATGTACGAAATAGGGCGGTTACCTCATCATCAGCCGAAAACTCAAACTTCGTGCGGGTCGCGCTCAGCGGCTTAATCTTCTCGGGCGCATCTGGTTTCGGAAAGTGAGTTGCCATCATCTTTTTAACGGTACGCTTCGGCTTGTGAAGCGCGGCGCCCAGAAGGGCTTCGTGATTATCTTGAGTCAGAGCAGGCGCCAAAAGAGAAGCATTGCTCAGCGTAAGTTCGTTGCGAGCAATGTGTCCGAGAAGGACAGAAAACTTAGTCGAGCATCGCGCGAGCTGAATACGCTTCGAAGCCGACGCCTCAGAAAGTCCAAGCGCCCCGGTACAAAAGCTAAACAGCGAGCCGTACCCCTCTGGCAGATAGAGTTTCCGTACGTCGATTTCCGCGAGATAGATCAAAAAGTCGGCGTGCGCCGTCCTTTCCGTCGCGATAAGCGTTTTGGTTTGAGTGAGAATCTCTTCGTCTTTGAATTGGCTTAGGTCTTTCATGAAAAGATTTTTAGCATGGGAAAATACGGCCAAGCAGGAAGGGCCCCAGTCGATCGGCGTCAGTCATTGCAAACCGCATCCACGTCTAATTCGGAAGCGGGCGTCTGAGGGCAAATAAAGCGAAATTAGCGCACGTTAAATCTCAAAAATTATCACCGCGAACGGCGGCGCAAAAAAGCGTCAAGAATAAAAGCGGGAAGATCGAGGCATATGGGGAGCGCGTGCCTTCCGACGCTGGAGCAGTTTCTCAGATCGAAAATCGTCAGCTTGTTTGCCTTTTGAAGGTTGAGCCTACTGGATCGAGGTTGTTTTTTGTGCCGGACCGCCTCATCAGGCTATCTATGTGAGGAGTCCGAAATTACGCTCCCGTCATAAGAGTAAATTTGGTTTGGGGGATTCGGATCCGAAAACCCATTTTAAATATGTCTTCTAGTGGGAGCGGCGGCTGCGC
>JAYUGC010000103.1:0-29485 GCA_043767805.1 Pseudomonadota bacterium
CAGGGGGCCGTACGTAGCTCCCCGTGGCACTTGTCGCAACGGTACTTGTGCCGCTTCTGCTCCACGACTAGGTACTGTTTGGGGATGACCGGACTGGGACCAGCTCGTTCTGAACAATTTTCTCGAGCTTTGCCGGGATCGGATTCCGCCCGCTTACTTAAGCCTGCTGCAGACGGAAACCAAAAAAAAAGTGGTTTGTATTTTCCCGAAACGGTGGGGCAAGCAATGAGCGATTGTCCCATCCTAGTTTTAGTCGCCAAGCCAGGTCTCGACGGCCACGATCGGGGAGCCAAGGTGCTGGCCCATTCCCTGCGGGACGCCGGCATGGAAGTCATCTACACGGGACTGCATCAAACGCCTGAGATGATCGTGAACTCCGCCATCCAGGAGGATGTGGACGTCATCTGCATCAGGATTGTCCAAGTTGAAGTACGCCACTGCCGCTACGCTCAAACGATTCGGCGCGGCCATCGACAAGCTCGTGGCGGCGAGACTTTTTCACAACGATATCCACGTTGCGATTCTTCCGGACGGCTCTCTCAAATTCTACGACAACGATCTGGCCGCTCCCATGACCTTGCTGGGGCTTTCGCTCTTGGGTTCCTCTGTTCAAGGGGACGATCAGACCCGGCCTTTTCTACTCCGGAGCGGCCGATGGTTTTCTTAAGGAAATGTCTAAAAGAAGATCCGAGCTCTCCTCTAGTCCGTGTGCGGTCTGAGCCGTGTGGAACGAAGCCATGAGAAGTAGACGCGCGCGAGCGTGTCGTTAGATCCGGTCCTGAGTCTTATATTCGTCCATTTTTTCCAGCTTTCGAGCAAAGTACCGAATAGGTAAATCGCTATCCGATCGCGCGCGTAATCCGATTGATGGCTCATGAAAGTGGCCACCGGGGTATCGATGAGCATCGGAAACACACTCAGGCGAATGGTTTCGTTCATTTCCTGCCGGCTTATCTGAAAAAAGGAATAGTGGTCGGACCAGCAGGCGCGCCCGCATCCTTTTCTCGGCATTACCGCTACTCCGCCGTACACGAAGCCGTTTTCGATTTCGGTCGTCGCCGAATAGAGCGTTCCCCAGACTTGCCGCCAAGCCTCGTAAAGCGGCGGGTGGACCGGAAAAATACCGAAGTGAACCGGCGTGAGCTGGAAACGGGTCATGTAGGGCAAAACTCCGGATTTCGATGCCCACGCCTTGGATTCGTTCATCAGTGAAATAAGGTCCTTCACGGAAAGGGGAAGCACGCTTTGATGTTTCGGAAGGTGGTCGAACCAGAAAAACTGATCGCGGGCTTCGACGAGCGCCCGGTCTCCGGCTCGGTCGTCGAACGGAAATTCCCCGTACTGAGCTTCGTACCAGCCCGAATTGAAACCCAGATTGAAACGGAATCGTTCCCCTATGAGAGCCGAAAATCGGGCTTGAGTTCGTAGAATGGCCTCTACATCGACACGCTGGATTTTTACTTTCTGTTTCTTGGGGTCCGGATCCCAATTAGGCTGAAAGATATCGTCAATATCAATCCCGAGCCACCGGGAGGTCATTAACGGGAGAGGGGCCGGAGAGAGCCACCGCAAGGCATCTAGAAAAAGTAAATCCCCCACCCAGTAACGTACGAAATCGTGTCCGTTGAAAATCCGGCGGATTCCATCAAACCGACCCGGGTCCAGCATGAGGCTGGTTCCGGCCGTTCTTCTCGCGTCGGTTTGCAGCACGGACTGATAGGGCTTGCCTCCATGGAAGTGGACGCCCCAGCCGGGCAGCGCGGCTCCCGCTTCGTAAGCTGCCCGCGTAAGATAGAGCACGGGTCCCGCGATCGCCCGGGGCGAAGTCATTGCCCCACGTGAGCCGGTCGTAAGTTCTCCCCCGTTCAACGAGGCATTGGCTTTTACGTAAAGGAAGTAGGCACCGACCCCATAGGTGCGGCAGTAGCGGTCGAGGACCGCTTTCTTTGAAGGGGAAAGGCTCGCGTACGCTCCATAGTCGGTGAATAGGAGAATGGAGTACCGGCCGATGCCGCTCCGAACTAGGGTCGGGTTGCCATCGATGGGCGAGCTCTCGAATGGGAGATGCTGATTGGCCAGAATACCGGCTGCGTTCCGCGTGTAAGTATGGTGGCGCGGCACCTCTCCGCCATGGAGGATTAAGATTCTTGGTTCGACCTGGTAGGGGCCGGCCGTCAGACAAGCGGCCCCAACGAGCCCTGCTAAGGAAAGGAGTAAGCCCCATCGGTATGACCGGTTCATAAAAACCCGAGCTCGAGAATCTGCCGTTTGAGCGCCGGAGCGCAGGTGAAGAAACTCGTTTCGCGCAAGTCTTGCGTGCCAGTGAACGAGAACCATTCACTGCCGGCCTCTTCGATGAGGCGTCCCACCAGCGTGCCGAAGAGCGGGATGCCGCGGATAAAGCTGCGGGTGCCGTTGACCGGAGTCATGTTCTCCTTCATCTCGATGAGGATCGGCGTGCGAAAATACTGGAGAGCGGTGTGCGAGGCATTTTCCGCAATGTAGACGACTTCCTGAACCAGTTCGGCGTAATCAGACATAGGCCTATTCTGGCCGAAAACCGCACGCCCCGGCAAATGCTTATCAGTGATGGATGGGCCGCATAGCCGTGACTGGGATATTCCGGCCCTCTTTTCCGATTATGGTGAGATACGTCAATCCCGTAGTGGGGTTAGTCGAAAGAAAAAGCCGTCCCTCAAACAGGGTAAACCATAAATCCAGTCCATTTGGTTCGCGCTGGATTTCGACACCACCCATTAAGCTAATCGCCGTTTCGCCCGTCCTTCCATTTTTAACCTCTTGTACAGCGCGGTGGATACCCCTGCGCACTTCTTTGGCATCTAAAAAAAGAATTTTATCAGGCCTAGATCCCGAAATTGTGGGTTCCACAACTTTGGAAGCAATAGAATTTGGATCTCCATATTCTTGCCATAGCTTTTCAAAAGCTTCCGAATTCAATATATGTTGCTCATTTGAAGCCAAATCGAGTTTGAGGGCAACTCGGCCCAATTCAAAGGCCTAACATCCGGCATTATCGAGAAAGAACCCAAGATCGGATCAGGGGCGGTAGAGGAACTTCAAGGCTTGCCCCAGCCGGGCGCCCCACGAGCTTTCGTGGTGAATGCCACCCTTGGCGACGAAGGCCGAGAGGTCGCGGGAAGATATGATCCGGTTTTGCAGCATGAGCTGCTCCGCCATCTTCAACTCTTGCACGCCGTTTCTAAACTTCACGGCGCCGTCATCAAAGCCTTCGCGGTCGCCCATGTCCATCCAGAGGCGGTCGGGTGTCTGGGAGAAGGGGGCCTGGAAAAGATTCAAGATACAGCGGTTGCTCCACCAGAGCGCCGGCGACATGGCGAGAAAGCGAGAGAAGGTGGCGCCAAAGTGCTTGGCCGTGAATAGCGTGAAGCTTCCTCCAAAGGAGGAGCCCATGAGCGCCGTGTTCTTGCGATCGGGAAGGGTGCGATAGAGCTTATCGATCATCGGCTTCACTTCGCCGCCCAGAAAACGCGCATACTCTTCGCCCATGGGACCACGGCTCAAAGGATCTTTGCAGGACAGATATTCGTCCGCTCGCTTAGCCGTGTTGTAGACGCCGACCACGATGAACGGCGGCAGTTCTTGCCGGGCGAACAAGGTATTTAATGTCTCGTCCATGCCCCACTCGGCGCCGTAAGCGGAGGTGGCCTTGTCGAAAAGATTGTTGCCATCCAAGGCGTAGAGCACGGGAAAGCGTTTCGAGGTCTGCGTGAAATATTCCGCGGGAAGCAAGACGGCGAGGCTGCGGTAATTTCCAAACGCGGCCGAATAAAGATCGTGGTGATAGTAGACGTTCAGCGCGGCGGTTTGCGGAACGGGGTGGGGCACCTTCAGGCGAAAGTTCTCCACCTTCACTGGGACCGTACAGCTCTGTAAGCAACTGAACGTCCGGTTGGATCGTTCCTTACCATTCGCCAGGGTCTCGCCGTGATTCCAATCCCCGAGGTTTACCTTGAACTCGATGGGATAAGCCATGGGGACACGGACCGTGGCCGATAAGCGATTGCCCCGGCTACGAATGAGCTGAACAGTATTGGGAACCCAGTCTCCGAGACTCTTGTGATTGCCCGCCAGATAAGCGCGCCCCACGGTATTGAATTGCTGCGGAAGCTGGACGTCGAACGTAACCAGAATTTCTGGAGAGGCAGCTCCACAGGGCAAAACCCAGAGGGTGATCGCCAACAGCAGAGCTGCCTTTAGTGAAGTCACCAAAATGTTTTAGTCGCCTTCGACCACGCCGTAGTACGTGAGGCCCAAGTGGTTGATGAGCTCTTCGCCGCCTAAGAACCGGAGCGTGTTGTGGAGCTTCAACTGCTGGACCATTAGGTCGTGCTCGGGCTTGAGGCCCGGGCCGGCCAAGGGTCCTTTGAAGTAGAAGGACAACCACTCCTGGATGCCGTGGAAATCGCTGCGAGCCGCGAGATCCAGGAACAGCGCCAAGTCGAGTACGAGAGGCGCGGCGAGGATGCTGTCACGGCAAAGGAAGTTCACCTTGATCTGCATTGGGTAGCCGAGCCAGCCGAAGATGTCGATGTTGTCCCAGCCCTCTTTATTGTCGCCACGGGGCGGGTAGTAGTTGATCTGAACCTGGTGGTGGACCTTGCCGTAGAGCTCCGGGTAGGTCTGGGGCTCGAGGATTTGGTCGAGTACGCCGAGCTTGGTGACTTCCTTACTCTTGAAAGAGCCTGGATCCGCGAGCACTTCCCCGTCCCGGTTACCGAGAATATTGGTGGAGTACCAGCCGTTGAGGCCCAAGAGACGGGCCTTGATGCCGGGCGCGAGCAGCGTCTTCATCAAAGTTTGGCCGGTCTTGAAGTCGGAACCGCAAATCGGAACACGCATCTCGCGGGCGAGGTGCTGCAGGGCGGGGACTTCCACGCTGCGGTTCGGAGAACCGTTCGCGTAGGGCACGCGCTCTTTGATCGCGGCGTACGTGTAAATCTGAGAAGGCGAAATGTTCGGATCGCTGTCCTCGAGGCCTTTTTCGAAAGCCGCGATGCTTTCGTGGCACTCGGAAGGCGTCGTGTAGCGCTCGGTGCTCGCACACCAGACCATCACGAGACGGTCGCAGTTCTTGTCTTTATTGAAATTGCGGATGTCCTGGCGGAGCTGTTCCGCGAGGTCACGCTTGTTCTTGCCGATCTTAACGTGGCTACCGTTGATCTGCGTGATGTAGTTGGGATCGAAAACCGCCGACATGGGCTTGATGGTCTCGAGGGTGCCTTTGAGCTCCTGCACGAGATCTTTTTCGAGAACTTGGCTCTTCATGGCCGCGTCGTACGCGTTGTCTTCGAAAATGTCCCAGCCGCCGAAAACCAAGTCTTCGAGCTCCGCGAGAGGAACGAAATCTTTAATGGCAACATCGCGGTTTTCGATGCGCTTGCCGAGCCGCATGCGGCCCATCTGCGTGACGGAACCGATCGGTTTCGCGATGCCGCGGCGGACGGCTTCCACGCCGGCGATTAAGGTCGTCGAGACGGCGCCCATTCCAGGCAACAAAATTCCCAGGCGGCCTTTGGCCGGGGCAATATTGGTTTTCGTCGGGCTCATGAAAGGCTCCTTTGAGCGGCGGTGGCGCACGACTCTTCCCTTGAAGGGTGTGCCGTCATCGATATACAAAGAGGCCAAGCTAGAGTTCACCGGGGCCAGCGGTCAAGCGGGAAGTTAGAATCGGTTTTTCCCGTAAAGTTCCTACACTTACATGACGACATCAGACGAAAGGAAACGCCGCCGCAGTCGACGGCCGAAGGTCACTCCGGCCCCCGTGCGCGAGGTCCCCACGGAGCCCACCGCCGCCCCCCGTCAGGGCTTCTTCCAGGCCGAGGATGGAACCCCCATTTACTTCGAAGTTCAGGGAAAAGGGCGTCCGCTGCTGCTTTGTTACGGACTGCTTTGCCGTAAGGATCATTGGCGGCATCAGATCGGCGAGTTCTCCAAGAACTATCAGGTCATCACCTTCGATTATCGGGGGCATCAACGGTCGGGACGCCCGTCCAACGATCGCAATCTGTCCCTTCACTGGGTGGCGAAAGACATTCAAGGGCTCTTCGATCACTTGGGATTGGAGGAAGTGGTGGGCTTCGGCCACAGTCTCGGCGTGCCGGTCCTGGCTCAGGCTCTCAGCCAGGAAAAGCGGTTCAAGGGAGCCGTGCTCATTTGTGGCGCGGTCACCAATCCCTTCAGGCACATGTTTTATACCGATCGCCTGAACGGGCTTTACCGTTTCACGGCCGCGGCCCACGAGCACGCACCGAAACTCGCGAGCTATTTCTGGAATAAGCTCACCAAGGTCAACTCGTTCAGCTATCAGCTCACTCGCCATCTCGGTTTCAATCCGGACACGGCCACCGAGCGAGACGTCATCTCCTACATGGAAGGCGTTTCGGAAACGCCGTTCTCGGTCTTTCAAGCGTTCCTGCGCGATTACACGAATTACGACGGGCGAGGGGTATTGCCGAAAATCAAGGTGCCCGTGCTCATCATCGCGGGGGAAGACGATCTCATCACGCCCGTTTATCTCATGGAAGAAATGGCGCGGCTTCTTCCCGCGGGCGAAATCGTGAAAGTGACACAAGCGAGTCACAATGCTCATATGGATTTTCCGAAAGAGGTAAACGATACTATCGACCACTTTCTGAAGAGGATCGGATACTGATGCGCCTAGTGTTACTGACCGCTCTCATCTGTCTCGCCGGCTGTACGCAAAGTCCCGTCGCTTCTTCTCCCAAAGCGCTGCTGCCGGGAACGGCGGAACTGACGACCGATAGATTTTGGGAAGACCAGAAAGAGCGCACTGAAGAAGCCTCGCAGATTTCCGCCAAAGTGCGGGTGAGCTACCAGGGCAGGGGAGGAAAGAAAATCTCCGGCAATGGGCGGCTCGTTCTGCAGCCCGATTCCAAATTGCGTCTCGAGTTGCGCGATCCCCTGGGCCGGATCCATTATCTGGCGGCGCTCACCGACGGCCACTTCGCGGCTCACTACCCTCGCCAGAAACTGGCTTATGTCGACGATAGAGGCGGCGGCGCGTATGTTCTCGATTTCCTCGGAATCGATTTCAATTTCTCGGATCTCCACAGTCTTTTGCTCGGAATTCTACCGGGGCGTTTCGCGAAAGCCTCTTTCGAGGCGTGGCATTTCGATAAGCCGTCCAATACCTACCGCGGCCTGCTCACGGTGTCGGACTACCGGGTCTTGGCGACGGTGGACGCGAGCTCCGCTGCACTCAAAGCCTTGGAGCTCAGCTCGAAAGCTGGAAAAATCACTTTGGATTATTCGTCGTTCGAGCCCTGCTGCCACGGCATGACGGCCTCTCGCTCGGTGCGCGTGGCTCAGGTGGTCGACTTGAAGCTCGATCGCGCGCGCACGTCGCTCTCCATCGAGTGGGAAAAAATCACGCCCCTCGAACAGGCCCGTCCAGAAGAGGTTTTTCGCCTGGAGATCCCGGAACAAGATCAGAAAATCGTTTTGAAGTAGAATACTGCGATGGCCCTACCCAAGACGCGCGAACCGGTGCTTCCTTCCTTGGAGACGTTCCTATTCTCCGAGAAACTGCTCTCTCCGCAAAAGTCGGTGGAGTTATTGCGCTACATGTCGAGCGAGGAGCTGACGGCGGGATCGGCCGTCATGCGGCTTCGGTTGGTGACGCCCCAAATCTTAAGCGAAAAGCTCATGAAGCACTTCGGCATTCCGACGGTGAAAATCGAGTCCATAGGCGGGACCAAGATGCGGAAAGTTCTCACCGAGGACAAGGTCCGCGCCTGGCAATCCGTGCCCGTGGACTTCGTGGACGACAACGGCGTCCGCAAACTCATCTTGGGCATGACCGATCCGCTTCATCGGGCCATCCAGCAATCGGCCGAGACGTTGACGCGACTGACGATCCAGCCCGCGTTTCTTACGTGGGAAGACTTCGAGACGATCTGCGCGACTTGGTTTGGAAAGTAATCTTAATCCGCCACAGGCGTAGGCGGTTAATCCGCCACGCAGCGGCGCATCTTGAGAAGTACACTCAACGCTTCCCCGAGCTCGTCCGGGCAAAGCGGCGCGAGTAGCGTGTCGTAGAGACCCGCGGCGAAAGCGCGCTTTAAAAGCGGTCCGTCGGTCGCCGAGTCCGACGTGCGGATAAGCACGATGGGGGCGGTGAGCAGCCGGCTGATCTCCTCGATCGCGGCCACGGGTTCCGCCCATCCCAATTCCGATTCCATCAGAATCAAGTCAGGCTGCTTGGTGAGCAGGGCATGGCGAAAGCCAAGCTTCGAGCGAATGTCTTCTATCTCGAGAAACGTGTGCGATCCCAGCATGTCCAGCCAGGCGCCATCACGGCTCAGATAAAAGATCGGATGCGTCTCCGTCTCGTTTCGGCGAGTGCGGTATGCAGCCATTTCAATAACGTTGGCCAAAGGCGGTTGCCTAGTTCCCACGATCGTTCCCCCCGGTTTTCATTCTAAATAGACGGCCCGGGTCTGCAAGAGCGATTTTTGGAAAGGTAAGATTTCTTACGCTGCCGCGCGTTCCTTCAGAACGGGGATGTACTCGGTGAGGGCTTGTTCGTCGGGGATGAGGTAGCCGTCGGGAAGCTTCTTGATGATGTCTTTCTTCACTAGGTGATTGAGACACCGTTCCACGAAACTAGGCTCGACGTTGGCGCCGCCGGCGACGTCCGCACCGGTCAAGACGACCCTTACGCCGTTCTTTTCTTTGATACCGAAATGATTGCGAAGATAGAGGAGGTACTCCACCACGCGCTCGGTCGGATCGGGAAGCTGAAGGACGGAAACCAGGAGATTGGCCTTATCCAGCCGGCGGATGACCAGCGAGAGGAGCTTCGAGGTGAAGTCGGGCCAGCTCTTTTGGAGCGCCTTGAGGTCGTCGGTGCCGAACTCGAGGACGCTGGACTCCGTCTGGGCAATCGCCGAAAAAGCGCGGCGGTGAGGGCCTTCGCCCAGCATCGCTTTCTCGCCTACGACTTCGCCAGCGCCGAGCGAGCCGACCAAGCGCTCCGTCGAATAAATGCGATGGGAGAGCTGAATGCGGCCTTCGAGAATGATGTAGAGCGTGTTTCCCTTTTCGTTTTGGCGAAATAGGAAATCCCCCGCGGAAAGCTCCACGAGGTATCTCTTGAGCAGCGTGTCATCGATTTGATCGCGACTGAACATTCTCAGGTTCCTATCGGAATAAGAAAGAGGGAACTGAAATGGGGAGTTTGTGCGGAGGGCTCAACTATTCCGCGGCAATGCCGACAAGTAGGTAACACTTTTGAGCCCAACCTTTGAGCAAAGGGTAGCCATGGACAAGATTCTCGTTATCGAAGACGACAAAGATTATCAGTTCCTCATCCAGACCGCGCTGACGGGAGAGTACGAGGTGCTCTGCGCCGATACGGGTAAATCGGGCGTGCAACTCGCCAAGGAACACAAACCAACGCTCATCTTGCTCGACATCTCCTTAGGAGAGATGGACGGCTTCGAAGTGTGCCACATGCTGAAAGGGCAGAAGGAAACGGCGGTGACCCCGGTCATCTTCCTCTCCTCTCGTAACGACGCCCACAGCAAGGTGATGGGATTTGACCTAGGCGCGGATGATTATCTGCAAAAGCCCTTCGAGCCGGATGAGCTCAAAGCGCGCATCAAGGTGCGTATCCGCCAGAGCGCCGCGCGGCGCGAAAATCTTTCGACCTTCGAGATGCAGGGACTCAAAATCGATTTCCTCGGTCACCGCGTTCACGTGGAAGACAAGGAAGTCCCGTTCTCCGCGCTCGAGTTCAAGCTGCTCTCTTACTTCGTTCGCAATCCCGACCGCGTTTTGTCGCGCGAGCGGATTTTGAATAACGTCTGGGGCGTCGACACCTTCGTCACCGACCGCGTGGTCGACTCTCATATCCGCAGCATCCGTAAAAAGCTCGGCGCTTACAAAGATCATATCGAGTCCATCTACGGCGAAGGCTATCGGTTCAATCCGGTGCCTCTCAACGCGCAGCAGCCGCTCGAGAAAAAAGACGAAGAAGCCGCGTAACAGGGGCTTTCGAAGCCCATGTTATAATTTCGGGCATGCGCAAACGCCCGACAGCTCTCTTTATCTGCGCTCTGCTTTTCTCTTACTTTCCCATCGAGTTCGCCTCCAAGATGATTCAGGGGGGCAAGTACCACGGTTTCGAGGCGATGCTGAGCCTCGGCCTTCCGGTGCTCTTGATGTTTGGGCTCATCCGCGTGAACCGGGTCGGCTGGTACACGCTGGTCACTTTCGTCGCGCTCTGGGGCGTCGAAGATCTCTATCAGTATTACCAGCGCCACACTTCGAACCTGACTCCGCTTCTTGCCCACTTGGCGATTTACGTCATCTCGCTCACTTACTTCATCAATCCGCGGGTGAGAACGCTCTATTTCGATCCTAAAATGCGCTGGTGGCGGGCGAAACCTCGTTTCGAGACGCACATGCCGAGTCTCATGCAGGAGAAGGAAAATTGGAATTATCCCGTGCTCCGAAACATTTCGGAGGGCGGCTGCTTCATCGAGACGGCGCATCTTCTCGACGTCAATTCCCTGGTGAACGTCGCCATTCCCTTGCCCGTTCCGCTGAATCTCTCCGTCATCAAGGCGGAAGGCTCCGTGCGCTGGGTCTCGACTAATCCGCTCCGCCACGGCATGGGCATTCAGTTCAACACTCCGGCTCCGCACTCCAAAGCGCTTCGCGGCTTCGTCGTCAAACAGCTCTAGTCCCGTCTAAAAGTGTCCACACACTTTTTAGACCCGCGTGATTTTTGGCCGGGTTGCTTGAAAAGCGGGCGAAACGCCGACATAATCTGGCGCACTATGTCGTTTTCTCCCGTCCTCCCTTTGCCACTGAAGCAAATCGCCCGCTGTCGGCAAATTGCTTCCTCCATTGGCGATCAGGTGGTGAGCCTAGTCCAGGCCAATTCCACCGTCGGGATCGAGCGGACGGCCTTGCGCCTTCTTGGATTTAACGGGGCGCTCGCGCACGAAGGGCTCCTTTTTCCCGTTTCGAACTTCATCGTGGACCAGTTAAAGCGCGCCGACCGCCTCCATGAAGGCGCTCTTTACGGCGTAGCCAATGCGCTCGTCGCGACCGGAGAAACCTCCGCCTCGCTCGAGACCAGGATTCTCGAAGGCAAGTTCGACGTCGGCAGCGTCGTCCTTCAAGACCGCAAGAGGGTCGCCAAACTGGTCGACAGCCTTTGCACGAAGTCTTTTCAGAATTTGAAAAAGTACCGGGCCGCCCGCCAGAAGTTGAAAGCCAAGCAGGGCGATCCCAAAAAAAACGGCCGCCCGCTCAAGTACGTCATCGTCGCGACCGGAAATATTTTCGAGGACGTGACTCAGGCGAGAAGCGCGGCCATGGACGGAGCGGACATCATCGCCGTCATTCGTAGCACCGCCCAGTCGCTCCTCGATTACGTGCCTCAGGGTACGACGACCGAAGGCTTCGGTGGCACTTACGCGACGCAAGCGAACTTTCGCGTGATGCGCGAAGCACTCGATGAGCTGGGCACCCAGATGGGGAAGTACATACGGCTCACCAATTACTGCTCGGGCCTCTGCATGTCGGAAATCGCGGCGCTCGCCTCGATGGAAGGCCTAGACTGCCTGCTTAACGACGCTATGTACGGTATTCTCTTCCGCGACATCAACATGAAGCGGACTTTAGTCGACCAGCATTTTTCGCGCGTGATTTGCGGCTTCTCCGACATCTGGATCATGACCGGCGAAGACAACTACATGAAGACCACCGACGCCGTGGAGAGCGGCGACCAGGTGCTCGCCTCCGAGTTCATCAACGAGCGTTGCGCGCTCAACGCCGGCATGAAGCACGATCAGATGTCCATCGGCCACGCCATGGAGATGAATCCCGATTACGAGAACGTGATCCTCATGGAAATCGCCCGCGCGCAGATGACGCGCCAGATTTTTCCGAAGAGTCCCTTGAAGTACATGTGTAATACCAAGTTCAAGACGGGCGACATCTTCACGGGCCACGCCATCGACACCATTTTTAATCTCATCGGCTCGCTCACGGATCAGGGCACGCTCCTCCTCGGTATGCCCACGGAAGCCATCCACACGCCCTGGCTTCAAGACAGGACGCTTAGCATCCGCGGCGCGAACTACGTTTTGAACGGCACCCGCGCCGTTTCGGGCGAGCTCGGCTACCGCAGCGACGGCTTCATCGCCAAGTTCGCCAAAAAGGTTCTGGTAGATTGCGTGCGCCTGCTCGAGAAGATCGATGACCAGGGTTTCCTCGACGCCATCGAAAAACGCACGTTCGCGGGCGTCAGCCGCACGGAAAAAGGCGGGAAGGGCTATGACGGCGTCTTCACCATCGAGAAGGGCCGTTACCAAAATCCTTTCTACAAACTGATGGGGAGCCGGATTACGGTATAACCATGGCGGAAATCGATCTCAAAAATCTGCTCCCCTACGGCGATACCACTCAAGACGGCGCCGTCCAGCTGAGCTTCACGCTTCCCGTGGAGCCCGGCCAGAAAGCAAAAGAAGCCGCCGCCCAGCTTGTAAAACTTTGGGGCTTTACCGACATCAAAGTCGCGCACATGTCCAAAGCCGGCGTGAACTACACCTTCTTTGTTTGCTTCGGCCGTGTCGATAAAGGCATCGACTACGCCACGTTGCACGTACCGGAAGTCGCCATCACCACGCTCTCCTATAAGGAGATCGACAAGCTCATCAAAGAAAAGGTAGGCCGCAAGATCGTGGTCGTCGGCGCTTGCACCGGTTACGACGCGCACACCGTGGGCCTCGACGCCATTCTCAACATGAAGGGCTTTGACGGAGATATCGGTCTCGAGCGTTACCAGGGCTTTCGCTGTGTTAATATGGGAAGTCAGGTGCCCTCCGATGAGCTCATCGATCGGGCGGTGAAGGAAAAAGCGGACGCGATCTTGCTCTCGAAGATCGTGACCCAGAAAGACATTCACATCCACGACATGCAAGAGCTGATGAACAAGTTGAAGAAGCGGGGCCTGCAAGATCGGTTCATTTTGGTCGTCGGTGGCCCACGCGTGACTCATAAGCTCGCTCTCGAATTGGGCTACGACGCAGGCTTTAGCATCGGCACCAAGCCCAGCGACGTCGCCAACTATCTGCTCGATAAGATGATCGAGCGTAAGGACAAGGGCAAATAGTGGGCGCCAAGGAAAAATCTTCCGTGGTGGGACGGGGCACTGAGCGGGAGCAAATCTCGAGCGCCATCGGTTTGCAGAGAAATATCCTTATCGAAGGCCCAGTCGGGGTCGGCAAAACCTTTCTCGTCCAGGAAATCTTGAAAAGCCGCAAGCACGACTACGAGCGCATCGACGGCGATTCCCGTTACACCGAGCAAAAGCTCACGGGTTGGTTCGATCCGCCGCTGGTTTTGAAGAAGGGCTATACCAAGGACACGTTTCTCGACGGGCCGCTGGTCACCGCCATGCGGGAAGGCAAAATTCTTTTCATCAACGAGCTAAACCGCATGCCGGAAGCCGTGCAAAACATTTTGCTCCCCGCCATGGACGAGCGGCGCATCTCGGTTCCCAAAATCGGCGTCATCCTCGCTAAAAAGGGTTTCGCGGTCATCGCGACCCAAAATCCCCGTGAGTTCACGGCGACCCATTCTCTGTCCGAAGCGCTTCTCGATCGTTTCGAGATGGTCCGGCTCGATTACCAATCCGAGGACGAAGAGCGTCGGATTTTAGACGAGCAGGCGGGAGACGCCGACAAATCCACTTTGGCTCGCGCGCTTTATCTGGTGCGGGCGACCCGGAACCATCCAGCCATCAAACGCGGGGCGAGCATTCGCGCGGCGCTCGCCGTTTGTCACTTAGCCGGCTCCGGCATCGATTTCCGTTCCGCCGTTTTCATGGCGCTTCCGGGCCGCATCGAAATGGTGGCCTCCGATCAGGACGCCCGCCAAATACTGGCGGAAATCCTCGATAAGGGGATGCCTTCGGGCTCCGCGGAAAAAAAAAATCAAAAAACCTGACCGATAGGCTCTTCCCCTCGAATGTCGCGGCCGTTTTCATGCCGCCCGAGCTCTCTCAAAACCTTGACGAGGAGGCGGAGGAATCCGCCTTGGGCGGCAAAACCGATCTCATGCGCCAGATATATTTCCGCAGCCTTCAAGGGGCGGAGCGCAGCGAGGAAGAGGATCGGCGGCTCGTGCGCCTCATTCTCGAGCATGCGAAGCAAATCATCGCGCACCCCGCGAAACCTCTGGAGCGCCATTTCGAGGAATGGGCGCGGTCGCCTTTCGGAGAGCTCGCGCTCGAGGAATCCCTCGAAGAAGATCCCATGCTGGCGGATGAGAAGAGCCTTCTGGTGGAAGAGCGCCGCGAGAAACGGTTTTCCTGCGCGGCGATGCTAGACACCAGCTCCTCCATGTCGGGCGATAAGCATTTGCTCGCGAGCATCGCGGTAGCGGTGCTTCTGCTCGAAGTCCCTTCCGCCCATAACTCGCTCTCGGTCTTTTCCTCGAAATCGAAAACCGTGAAAGATCTCGAGAAGCGGGAATCGGTGGAAGCCACCGTGCTGCGGTTTCTCAAGACCCGGCCCAAAGGCTTCACCAATATCCACGCGGGGCTCGAAGCGGGGCTCGCTCAGTACCGGCGCGCGGGGATTACCCGGCGCAAAGTGGGATTACTCGCGAGTGATGGCCGCTCGACCGAGGGGCCGGACGCGACGGACATCGCCCGCCAATACGATTTTCTCGTGGTGCTCCATCTGCACGGGCCCGGAAGTCTCCTCCAGGCGAGCGAAGCCATCGCGGCGGCCGGCAATGGCGTCTGCCTGGAAGTGAAGGCTTTCGAGGAGTTACCTCGGCGCTTGTACGATGCCCTTCGCCTGATCGCCCGCCGTTAGCTCTTTGCATCACCTAGGTCCCCCTTAGGTTGACGCCTAGGAAACGGCGCGGCTAGTTTCGTAGGCTACGAGAGGGGGTTGGATGAAAGTCTGGAAAATGGCTCTGGGGTTGGCTCTTGCGGCGTCCCCCGTTTTTGCCGTGCAGCCCGTGAACGAAGTCACCGGCCTTCGGGACGGCGAAAGCCTCCAATTCGAGCTCAAACACCTGCGCCTTTACGGGGATCTCAATCGCTTTCAGAGCTGGTTTCCCCATCCCAAAAAGGCCAACCTCTATTACCGTTTTGATTACTGCATGACCCTTCCGGTTCCGGCGCGCAGTAAGAAGAAGCCCCAGGTAAAGTGCACGTTCTTGAACCGCACCATGGACTGGACCCTGACCGTAAAGAATCAGGACTACAGCACGACCACCACGCGTCCCTTCTCGACCATCGCTTGGGATAAGGATGGCCCGACCTGGACCCTATCGGCCGAACGGCTGAGAGAGGTCGCGCTCGCCCTAAACCCGAAGGGCAAGAATCTTGGATTTGTGCGCGTTCGGTTGCAGAAGCCCGGCTGGTTCTGGGCGTGGAACTTGGGCGAGACCGAGCTTCCGTTGCCGGCGCGAGCCCGCGGCGGCTGGCCCACAAAAATCGACCCCACCGGCTACGCGGCTCTCGACTCCAAACCCCTCGGCGTAGAGGGAAAAGAAGCGGAAGGGGCGCTGTCGGCGGTGATCGTGAACGCTTCTGGTGAACCGGCTCCCTCGGAGTAGTTTTTTTTAACCCGTCTTACTACTCGGGTTTGCTCGGCATTTTGAGAGCGAAAAAAGGCACCTCCGCGGTATTTGACTTAGTGCGTAAGATCCGTAGAATCGCCTACCGCTCGACTAAAACTTTTTACCAAGTAGGTACTTTAATGAAGAAGCTCAGTTTCCTGTTCGCTTCGTTCCTCGTCCTCTCCGCCCAAGCGGCCCACCTCGTCCTCCCCGCGAACGTGCAGACGGATCTCCCGTCTTGCGGCGGCACGATTCAGACGAATCAGTCCAATGGCCAGTACAACCTCATTTTCCGTAACGTGAAAGATTGCTCGAACTTCGATATCGTCGCGACCGATTTCGGCATCATCGACGCGAACTACCAAGCGAAGAAGATCCCCGAAAACGGCTCTGGCACGCGCTCGGGAAGCTTTACGATTCCCCAGGCGTACATCGACCGCGGCTTGAACACGATTCGCGTGGAAGTGAAGTCCAATAAGGGCGCGCACTCCGACACGATCGACCTCGTGTTCGTGGCGGGTCCCTCGCGTCCGCAGCCGGTTCCGGTGAATCCGACGTCGCTCAAGGGCCGTTGCCAAGACAACGACCACTCGAACTTCGCGGCCGCCAAGAGTTTCGCATACAGCCCGTCGGGTTTGAATATGAGCGATTCTCAGGCCACGAACTGGGCGCTCGATTACCAGAACTCGCACCGTTGCAACACGATCGCGGAATACCAGGCGCGTTTCACTGAGTTGAAGAAGTATGCCTACTCGCCTTCTTACATGAACAAGAGCGACTCCGAAGCGGCTCAGTTCGCGCTCCAGAACGTCGAAGAGACGACTGCGGCCGACGTAAAGGGTTGGATGGCGACGTTCACTCCCGCGCAGCAATTCTTCTATAGCCCGAGCTACCTGAACATGGACTCCTCGCGCTCCTCTTCCAAGGCCGACCAATGGGTTCGTCGCGGTTGCGGCAGCATCGGTCAGATCGAGCAGATCAAGGCCGAGTTCACAAACCAGTACAAGTTCGCTTACAGCCCGTCGGGACTGAACAAGTCCTCGTCTGAAGCGATTCAGTACGCGGTCCAGAAGATCAGCGGCATGAGCCGTTGCTCGGATCTGTTCCGATAATTAGCTCTCTCCCAAATTAGAAGCCCGGTTCTCCGCAAGGGGGACCGGGCTTATTTTTTTGACTGACTAAAGGACCGCTGATTGAACATTAAGATTCGCTCTTTTGGCGAGCCTGTACTCTCGTGGCCTCCCGCAGCTAATTGATTAGAGTACGGGATTTTCCATTTGAAGACTGATTCGCGCCTTGCAATTTCCCGCCCGAGCTCACGCCAAAGAAATTAGGCGCGGCAATTACGGGAGTGAAAAGGGAGAAGCCGAATACTACGCCGAGGATGACTAGCCAGTCGACAGCGGTGGCTAGAAAACGAACGGCAAAACCCGGGTGAGCCTCGGGCAGCCGAAGGAAGGTCTGATTCTCGGAACTAGGTGAGGACGAACGGTATTCTGCTGGTCTTCGCGCTGCCGTCTTTGCTTCCATGCCTTAAAAAATTGCAAGGCTAGGGCCAAAGCTTTGAGCGTGGACGCACGAGGGAAATGGCAAGGGCCGGGCCCGGAGCAAAGCCCCAGACCCGGCCCCTAGTAACCTCGTGGTTATAAAACCCCGATGCCGGGGACCACGAGGTTGAAGTTGAAGAACGCCGGGTAAACGA
This sequence comes from Pseudomonadota bacterium, assembly GCA_043767805.1. Lineage (GTDB taxonomy): Bacteria > Bdellovibrionota > FAC87 > UBA2466 > UBA2466 > CAZZHG01. The sequence goes on from JAYUGC010000103.1 coordinate 17,360, forward strand.
ACAGCCAGCTTTGCGCGTTTCCGATCTCAAATCCGCTGCTCGTCGCGAGCTTCGGAGAGCTGAGCACGCAGCTCAAAACGTCCTCAGCGACCAAGACCTGGTATTCAGGCAAGATCGCTTCGGTCTGCCCGTCTTGGAAAAGTGTCTCCGCCTGTCCGGACTTATCGAGGCAGGTTTCGATGGCGGCTACTTTCTTAGCGCGCGGCTGCTGCCAGGGCGTACCGACGGGGGCCAAAGCCATGTACTCGTCTTCCTCGCGGTAGGCGACTTTCTCGTCTTCCGTCGGATGCGGGCTTGCGTATGCCGTGAAATCCGGAAGGACGCCTTCGATTTGATTCGTCCGTCCCGAGGGAAGGTAGAAGCGAGCGATCGTCTGGCGCATCGCCAAGACCGGATTGACCGCGCCCTGAGTTTGCACGGTCGCCTTGCCGTAGCTGCGCTCACCGACGAGCCAAGAGCGGGCGTGATCCTGCAGGGCCCCCGATACGATTTCGGACGCGCTCGCCGAGCGGGAGTTGATGAGGGTTACCAGAGGAAGCGTCGTGAGAGGCATCTCCGTGGTTTCCAGAATCTTGTCAGGTTCCCCTTCGAGAGATTTGGTCACGACGACCGTTTTGCCCTTGGGCAAAAAGATATTGGCAATGCACACCGCTTGAGTGAGCAGTCCGCCGCCGTTATCGCGCAAGTCGAAGATGAGGCCCTTCGCGCCTTGCTTTTCGAGATCTTCCACCGCTTCGGCGACGTCTTTGCAGCCATCCGCTTGGATGAAGCCGGCGAGCTTTACGTAGCCGAGAGTGGTTCCGTCTTTCAGCGTGAGAACTTTTTCCGAAACGTTGAGCTGTTTGATGACGTCGCGAGTGACGACGAGCTGCAGGGATTTCCCGGCGCGCTCCACGGTGAGAGTAACGGTGGTGCCCTTCGGTCCCTTGATTTTTTCGACCGCTCCCGAGTAATCCTCGCCGCTCACGTTGACGCCGTCGATTTGCATGAGCACGTCGTGGGGACGAAGGCCCGCTCTCAAGGCGGGGCTTCCTTCCATCGGAGTTTCGAGCACGATGAGGTTCTTGCCGTTCCGCTTGGTGACTTTGAACCGGGCGCCGATGCCCGTGAAGTTATTGGACGTCGGGTTTTGTTCGTCCGTTACGTACGCGAGCGGCAACACCATGGTGTGCGGATCGTTGATGACACCGAGGTAGCTGTTAAAGACCGTGGCCGACAGAACGGCCTCGCGCTTAGTGAAATCGGGAAGCCCTTTCACCCAGGCGAGGATTTTCGGAAAATCCACTTCGCCCGCGACCGCGCGGTTTTGATAAAGGCGTGTCCAGAACTGATGAACCGCGGTGCGCTCGTCCTTTTGCTGTTTGTAGGCGGCGGCCGGGCTTTCTCCCTTGGGAGGGGCGGGAACGACGGCCACGACCGGACCGAAATCCGCTTTCACGGCGCCGAAGCCGGGGTTCGCGGTTTGCGCGCGTTCCGCGGTAGTCAAAATCGCTCCATCGAGACCGGCGGCGGTGGAAAGGGCCATCATGCAAGCCAGAAATGATCGCTCCGCTTGGTAGCACTCGGCCTTATCGAAGCTAGACTCCACAGCCGAAAACGGCATGTGAACGTCTTCCCAATACTCCCGCATGGATTTTTGGCCGGCTTGGGCGGTGGCGAGCGTGGCAAAACAGGTAAGTACGAGCAGTCGCTTCATGAATCCCCCCCGGGATGAAGTAGTGGTTTGTCACAAGGTGTCAGCTTGCAGCGCGCCTAGTCAAAAGCGCGTAACACGAAGTGTTAACTTTTCGCTTCACCTGGGGGAAGTTGGCTAATTACTTATTGATATCGAGACTGAAGCAGGAGTTGCCGGAGGGGAGGTCGGGAGCGCGGCCACCCTTGGTGGAGCACTCGGGGCAGGCGATGGAAACCTGGAGTGCCATACCGGTCCAGAGGCAGTAAATCGTCTGGTTGGTGTTCCTGATGACGACCGCCATGGTCACGGCGAGCATCACCACCATCAGGATGTACTCGATGATGGCTTGGCCGCGCCGGTTTCTCATCCTTTCATTATAGCGGATCGCGCGGCGCGACTTAAGTCACCACAAGTTCGACGCTAAATTGAGCGCGAAATGACCGAGAACACAGGGCAAAACTCGTCCGGTCGCCCAGCGCAAATACCCAAGCCAAAGGCCCGTCAAAAGCGTGTACATCATTTGGAACGCGACGAAGCCCAAGGGCTCAATCACCGCATTTTGTAAGTGCCAGAAGGAAAAACCGAGAGCGGACGCCCAGACGGCGATGGGAAGGGGATTGGTCTCGGTGAGACGGACGTTGGGCACTAGCCGTTCGGCGATGGATTGCAGCCAGCCACGAAAGAGCCACTCCTCGCCCAGCGGAATGCAGATGAGAAACCACAAAAGCGCCTCTTTGCCGTCACTCGACCGAGCGAGCTCGAACACGCTGGGCGTTCGGTGAAAAAATCCGAAAACGAAGGAAATCGCCATGGGGACGGGGATGGTCCACAGCGCTTTTTCCACCGAGAGCCAGGGCTTGTCGGCGGAAGGCGGCCGCGGCGTCGTCAGAAAGAAAAAGGCCGCGAGGCCCGGGAAAGCGACGGCGCTGACCCATTTGCCCGGGAAATAGGCCCCCACGGCGTCCGCCAGGCTCCTCGTCGTGGGCAAAAATCCACCCGCGAGCACTAGACCACAAGCGACGGAGGCCGCTATGGTTCCCCAACGGAGCCGGCGTGAGGCGATTCGGAAGGACATTGGGGAAGCCTCATGCAAAAACGGTTTCCAGGCAACCGAACGCTTAGTATTTTGTGGGCACATGACACTTCCTTTTGAAACTCCCGGCCGCATCCTAGTGCGTGCCCCCAATTGGCTTGGGGACCACATCATGGCGGGGACGTTCTATAGAGCCCTCAGGGCTCGCTATCCCGAGTCGCATCTGGCGCTACTTTGCCGGGAGAACGCGGCGGGCGTCGATTACCGCTCTATTTTTTCCGAAGTCCGCGTGCACACCCGTCAGGAGACCACCCTCAGCCGAAAAGTCATCGGGACCGCGGCCTCTTTGCGCCAGGGCAATTACGATCTCGCGATTTCCTTGCCGGCGTCCTTATCGTCGGCGGTTTTGCTCGCTCTCTCCGGCATTCCCAACCGGGTGGGGTTTGCGGAAGGGGCGGCCGAAGGATTTCTGACCCACTCCGTGCCGTGGCCGGATCGCCACGCCGAGCTTCACAAGTCTCAAGTTTATTTCTCGCTCCTCGACGTATTCGGCGCGCGGCCCTCGGTGCCGCCTCCGGTGCCTCAGGCCGCGGGGAAAAGAGAGAATCTCATCGTCATTGCGCCGGGTGCCGCCAACCCCTTGCGCGAGTGGCCTCGTTACCAGGAGCTGATCTTGGAGCTGCGCCGCCGCTATTGGGCTTTTAAGATTGTGGTCGTCGGATCCTCGGGCGAAGCGAAGTGGCACGGCATCTTGCAGCGGCTCGGCAATCCGGGCGTCGTCGATTGGGTGGAAAAGACCGATCTGCCGGAGCTCGTCGCGCTTTGCCGTAGGGCTAAAGTCGTCGTCGCCAATGATTCGGGCGCGGCCCACGTCGCGGCGACTCTCGCCGGGGTGCCGACGGTCGTGATTTTCGGTCCGGGCGATCCGCGCTACATCAAGCCGGTTGGGCCCGCCGAAGTGGTGCGCCGTACGGATTTGGCGTGCTCACCTTGCGAAAGCGCGCAGTGCAAGGCGCCCTATGGGTATCAAGTTTGCCTGAAAGACCTACCGCTCGAGCCCGTCTTGGAGAGTGTGGCGAATCTCCTTTCGCTTTGACTGGGGCGCCTGCGGGAAGGCATGATTTCGCCATGAAAATTCTATTTCTGGCGATTCTCACTTTGGGTCTTTCTGGGTTTGTAAGAGCCGACGAAACGGCGGCGAAAGCCCCGGAAGCCGAGGCGAAGGCGCCGGCCTCCGACGCCACGGCCGCGGCTGCCCCCGCCGGTGGCAGCAAAGTCTTCACGGGCGAGGCCGCGAAGCTGAAAGACACCATGGTCGATCTCTTCGAAAAATCGAAGAAGGTCGGCTCGACGGACGCGACCGAAAAGAAGAAGGGTCAAACCAGAGTCGAGAAAGCGCTCGATTGGGACCGCATCGCGAAAGATTGTTTGGGCTCCAAGCGATGGTCGGGGCAGAGCGCTGGCAACCGCAAGGCCTTCCGCGATCTCCTGCAGGACGTCGTCGTCCGCACGGCGTTTAGCCGGCTCGATAAATTCTGGAAGGACGTCAAGCAGTATGACGTGGAAAAAGTCGACGTGAAGGGCTCAGGCGCTCATGTCGCCACCAAGTTTCTCGTCGGTAAAGAGGATTTTCTCCTCGAGTACTTCATGAACAAGACGGGAGGCCAGTGGCTCATCTACGACATCTCGTACGAAGACTTGAAGTACAGCGAGAACATCAGCGAGCAGATCAACGCTTTCATGAAGGACAATAACTTCAACACGCTCCTCGATAAGCTCAGAAAGCGCCGGGACGAGCTCAAAGAAGACAAAAAAGCTTAAAGAATTTAAACGTATCAATCAGGAGATTCTAATGAAGATGAACATCGTCAGTTCGCTCGTTGTGAGCGTGTCCCTCATCGGCTGTGCTGGCTCGAAAGTGACCAGCCACACCGTAACGAAGACCGAGACCACGTACTCGTCGGCGGCGGGCACGCCTTTTCAGTTCAACATGCCCGCGGGCGCCCAGAGCACCACGCAGAGGGCTCCCGTTGTGAAAGATCCGGTCGTTGCGGTCGCTCGTCCGGTCAATCCCGGTCAGCTCGCTAAAGACGTTCCCATGGATTTCGAGCCGATCCGGTTCGAGACTTCGAAGTCGAATCTCGATAAGGCGAGCGCGCGCTCGGTTGCTTCTCTCGCGGCTTACCTGAAGGCGCACCCCAAGGCCAAGGTCACCATCGAAGGCCATACGGATGCCCCGGGAACGCTTGCGGTGAATAAGACTCTCGGCGCCCAGCGCGCCAATGTGGTCCGACAGTCGCTTCTGAAGCACGGCGTGCCCGCACGGCGCATCGCCACCTTGAACCGCGGCGGCGACGCCACGGAACGCAAGGCGACGGCGACCATCGCCATCGACTAGTTCTTTAAAAAGAAAAAGGCCGCCAGGAGAGATCCTGGCGGCCTTTTTTACTTCTGCTAGCGCTGGGCGCTGACTTCGTACGAGCGAAGCGTGCCTTGTCCGTCGAAAACCGCGACGACTTCGTCGAAGAGCTCGAGGTTCTTCTTGTCGCGGCCTTCCTCGCCAATCCATTTCATGCCGAGCTTCTTGTAGAAACGGCAGGTCTCGCCGTTCGGCTCTTTCACGCGGCACCAGTTGGCCGATCCGAAGTACTCCACGAAATCCGTCTTCGTAGCGGAGCCGACCTGGTCCTTATATTTTTTCTCGAGCTTGGCGCGCGCCTCGCTGGAGGTGAGGCCGTCGCCCGCTTGTTTGTGCGAGCAGGCGGAAAGTCCAAGGAGCAGTAAGATTGTGAGAGCTTGTTTCATGGGGGTTTCCTTTCTGTGGCTTAACGGCTGCAGAGCGACTCGACTTCCTCGATCTCCTTCGGAGCCTTGACCGTCAGTACCTTGCAGCCGTTTGCGGTAATCAAGATGTCGTCCTCGATGCGGACGCCGATGCCCTTGTAACGGGTGGGGCCCGGAGAGTCGGGACTGAAATAGAGGCCGGGCTCGATGGTGAGCACGTGGCCCGGCTCGAACTTTCGGTAATTCTTGTAGTTCTCGACGTAATACGTGCCGATGTCGTGCACGTCCATGCCGAGCCAGTGTCCGGTGCCATGCGGGTAAAAGGGCGTATACGCTTTCGTTTCGATGAGCCGTTTGGCCGGGCCTTTCAAAACCTTGAGCCGTTTCAATTCCTCGACGAGCACTTCCACCGTGGTCTGATGGACGGCCTGCATGGTTTTGCCGGGACGAGCGTGGCGGATGCCTTCCTTTTGCGCGGTGAGTACGGCTTCGTACACTTCCTTTTGGGGCTCGGTGAAAGAGCCGCCGACCGGCGATACGCGCGTGATGTCCGCCGTGTAGTAGTCGAACTCGGCGCCTGCGTCGATGAGCAGTAAATCGCGGCCGCTCATGCGCCGGTCGTTTTGAATGTAGTGAAGCACGCAGGCATTCGGGCCCGAGGCTACGATGGACGAATAGCCAGGCCGGCCCGCTCCGTGCACGCGAAACGCGTGGTGAAGAATCGCTTCGAGCTCGTACTCAAACATGTGCGGCTTCGCCATGCGCATGGCATTCACGTGGCCTTCCGCCGTGATGTCGGCGGCGATTTGCAAACGCTGTTGCTCCGCGGCCGTCTTCACCAGACGCATTTCGCCTAAGATGCTTTCCGGATCGACGATGGGCCAAAGCGAGCGTCCCGTGCGGCCGAGACGGCGGCAGGCGGTGGCGAGCAGGCGGAAGATCCGCTGATCCATTTCGGGCTGTACGCCGACGCGGTAATAAAGTGTGTCGGCTTCTTTCAAAGCCTCGATGAGCGAGGCGTCGAAAAAATTATTCGGATCGGAAGGGAAGGCGGCATCGGCGCCGAGACGCGCTTTCGCGCCATCGGGCCCGAGGATCTTTCCTTCCCAAAGCTCTTTGGTTTTATTTCTCGGCTCCACGAACATCTGGAAAGGTGTTTTGCTTTCCGGTGAGAGCACGCAAAAGGCTTTCGGCTCCTCGAATCCCGTTAGGTAGAAGAAGCTAGAGTCCTGACGATAGGGATGGTGGACGTCGTTATTTCTGATCGGGTTCGGCGCGGAAGGAAAAACGGCCACTCCGCCCTTGATTTTTTTAAGAAACGAACGCCGGCGGGACGCGAAATCGATCGTCTGCATCTCAGTGGGCCACATGGAGGTTAATCCTAAAGGTGGGGGGTGGCGAATTCAACCATGGCTCAGGGATTGATTTCGAGGGTGAGCGACCGGACCCCCAGCGCCTTCGCGTCCGGCCAAAGGGCTCGGCTGACTCGTTCAAAGAGCGCGATGGAGTCCAGGTCACGCCCGGCGCCGCAGTAGTAGCCGATTTCTATCTCCGCGACTTTGCCCGTGGGAAGGATTTCGACCCGGTAAGGCAGAGAGCTCATCATTTCGAACCTGGCTTTGATGGCGGACGCTTTGGACGCGTCCGCTCGGACGACGGTCGGAACCTCGGGGCAACGAGGCTCGGGCGGCGAGCCAAGAGCGGCCACTGTAAGGACGAGTAAAGTGAGCCAGCGCATGTGAAGTGTCTCCCTTAATCAGACGGATCTTACTTCAGATTAGTGATAGCGCATCGCGGCAAGGCGTCGCTCGGAGAGCCAAGTAGCCTTTTCCCATGGTTCGTCTCTACGAGTTTCTCCTTTCGGGCAATTGTTACAAAGTTCGCCTTCTGCTTGCCCTTTTGGGAGTGCACTACGAACGTGTCTCAGTGGACTTAAAAGGTGGAGAGACGAGGCGGTCCGAGTTCCTCGCGCGCTTTCCCTTGGGAAGAGTCCCTGCCGCGGAGCTCGACGACGGAACGATTCTCGCCGAGTCGAACGCGCTGCTTTGCTACTTCGCGGAAGGCACGCCTTATCTGCCGTCCGATCGATTGCGGCGGGCGAAAGTAATGCAGTGGCTCTTCTGGGAACAATACGGACATGAGCCCTACATCGCGGTTTTGCGCGCGTGGAAGAAATTTTTCGGGGTGCCTAAGGGGCGCGAGGGAGAAATTCCCGTTCTCGAATCCAAAGGTAAAATCGCGCTGGCGACCATGGACAAGTGGCTGAAGACTCGGCCGTTTCTGGAAGGCGACTATTCCATCGCCGACATCTCGCTCTACGCCTACACGCACATGGCCGATCAAGGTGGCTTCGACTTATCGAGCTACTTTGCGATTGGCAAATGGCTGGAACGTGTGCGCGAGCAAAAAGGGCACATTCCGCTGATGGCTTAGAGCGCCTTTTCGGCGAGCTTCAAAGCCTTTTGCATGTAGTCGAGCCAGATCCACTGATTGACCGCTTTCGCGTCGTCATTCCACGCGAAGGACAGACAACCCCATTTTCCCGCCTGGCCTTGCAGGAGATAGGTGAGGGTTAAGACGCCGGGCTCGGAGCCGCCTTTGAAGCCGGCGTACTTGAATTCCCCCTTTTGCACGAGCGGTTGGTTGACCGAGAGAACGGCTTCGATTTCCGCGCTCTTGCGGTCGTGCAGCTTTTCCATGGCGCTGCATTGACCGTCGGTGGAACCAAACCACTCCAAGTCCCGAATGCGATTGGGAGTGGTGAAGGACGCGCCGTTCGTTCCGATGTTTGCGATCGGAAGGGTCGCAATCGTCGTAGCGAGTAACTGACGGCGATCGGCTTCGGAAGCGGCCACGAAACTATCGGTGACCGCGGGCGCGGCTCCCCATTTCAGTTTGAAGAGCTCTAGGGTCGTCAGAAACGGTTTGTTCAGCGCGGGAAAAGGATTGGCTAGCGAAGTGAGCTCCGCTTCGACCTTCTCTCGGCCGAGACGGCGGATGAGATGATCGGTCGCGGTATTGTCGCTAATCGAAATCATTTGCGTCGCATACTGTTGGAGCGTGAGCTCGGTGCCCGCTTTGAGGGTATGCATCGTGCCGGAGGGAAGCGACTTCCATTCGTCTTTGACGGCGAGCTTCTCGTCCCACTTAGCGGTTCCGGCCTTCACCGCGGAATCGAGCGCCGCGAGCACGTAGAGCTTGAAGCCTGAGCCAAGGGGCTGGCGATCGGAGCCTTTCGCTGATTCCAGGGCGCCTCCAAAAACGGAGAGTGTCGAGGAAGTTTGCCCGCGGAGTGAACCGAGATAAGTGCGAGCGTCGTCGAAATTGGTGAGAGGGGCGTTGCGCTCGAACTCGGTGAAGCGCAGGGAAACGATTTTTCCCTGGCCGTCCAGAGCGAACTGACTGCGGGCGCGGTGGCCGGCGGCGGAAATCAAATCGTAACTCGCGGCGGTTTCCGTTTCAGTGACGACTTTATTTTGCGTACAGTCGCCCGCGGCTTCCCGCAAGTCGGCGGCGAGCTGCCGAAAGTCCGCTTCGGCAATCGCGGCCATAAAGGACGGCGCGAAATGATCGGCGTACCCATAAGTCTTCGCGCCGAGAACCGAGTCGCAAAGAAACTCGGCGCTCGTGGAATGCGTGGAACCAAAGCCCGTGAGGGCCCAACCCATGACTAGGACAGCAAGTGTTTTCACTCGGCCAAATTAGGGTTCTTTGACCAAGCTGTCTAGCGAAACCACGAGCTGATAGCGCGCCGATGCGCCGCTCCGCGACGCGTCTCCGATCGTAAAGAGAATCGGCATTCCCTCTCCGCCTTTGAGTGGAATGTCGGTCTGGAAAAAGCCACGGTACCGCGGCGAATTTTCCGGAAGGCCCGACGTATCCCACACCTGAAGGCGCAAGTTGGCCGAGCCGTCGTGGATTTCCGTCGCGGTGACGTTGAGTCGTGCGGAAACGTCTCCCGCCGCCGCTCTTCCGTTAAGCTCCCACATGCCGGAGCCGAGCTGATTCAAAACGCCCTGATCGGTTGTGCGAGCGGCATAATCCCAGCTCGCCACCAAAGCGTTCGGCACCGCTGAAGAGGAGACGCCTTGAAACGCGCGCACCTTCCATTCCGCTTTAAGGCCCGCGGCGGACGCAAGAGACGACGCCACGACTAACGCCAAGGCGAGCGTCTTCATTCTCCGAGCTCCGCGAAACCGAAGCCGCGCTGGGTTCCCCAAGGCGGCAAATCGCCGAGTTCTTTTTGAGGATCGCGGTTCAATTCCGCCACGCGAAGCCATTCGGCTTTCAGATAACCGAGCTGATCTTGTTTCGCGCGGCTGCCTTGCGAGGCGGGCTTACCGCAGGAGCTCGAGGGCGTGTAGGCGTTGCCTTCGCAAATCGCTACCTTTACCGACGAGGGATCTGTCGTCATGGTGGAAACCCATTCGGTCAAGGTGAGAGGGCGGCGCGGCTCGATGGCCGGATCGAAAACGACGATCTGCTGGCCGTTTTTCAGCACCGGCACTACGTGGTACCACCAGCTGACCGAACCGCCCGGGGCGTTCGCCGTTTTCACTTCGAGGTTGCCGAAGATGAAAGCCTTCGCGGGCTGGAAGCCGCCCCATTGGCGCAAATTTTCCAGCATGAGCTGGGCGCGGGCGAAGCAACCGTCATCGGGAAAGAGCCAGGTCGACCGGCGCTTGAACCCCTGATGTTCGGCATCGTCCATGAAACGAGAGTCGCGCACTCGCTTGAAACCTTCGGCGAGAGTAAACGAAGCGCGCCACTGCGGGGCGCGAGAAGTGTCGAGCTCGCTAAGCGGTTTTGCCATCTTCAGAGCGGAGTCGTCCTGGCTGATGTCTTCGTACGTGTGGCTCTGCTTCAAGCGGCCCAGATACCGACGATACGCGTTTCCAGCCGTCTCGCCGCGCGAGCGCATGGCGGAGTGCGTGTGGATCCTCATGGTGGTGGCAGCCGAGGAAGCCGAGCTGACGAAAAGCAGTACGACGGAAAGCGATAACCCAATCATCCGCATGCAGTGAACCCCCCAAAGATTTTGTTCCTTGGTTAAAACCTTCGGGAGCCCAAAACTCAACCCTTTTGACAGGCTAAGTGCGTCATACTGTTAGCGGATGCCGCAGTACGTGTAGAGAAAAGTTTTGGTGTACGGCTGGTACTTGTAATCACTATACGCGTGGAACTGCGACGGACCCGGGACCGCGTCGCGGTTGATCGATTGGAGATCCCATTGCGTCATCGGAATGGATCCCAAGACGGGCGATCGCACGCGCAGGTTTAAGTGACACTTGACCCTCACGTAACGTAATACCTTAGCCTTAAGGACATGCGTGACGGAGTGAGATACACGGTCAGACAACTGGCGAAGCTCTCGGGAGTGAGCGTGCGAGCGCTGCACTTTTACGACGAGATTGGGCTTTTGAAGCCCGCCTATGTCGGCGAGAACGGCTACCGCTATTACGACAACGAGCAGCTCATGATGCTGCAACAGATTCTCTTTTACCGGGAGCTGGGGTTTCCGCTGGGCGACATCCAAAAAGTGCTGGGCGCGACGGAGTTCGACAAGGTCGCGGCCTTGAAAGCCCATCGCGCGGCGCTCGAGGAAAACGTCGGCAAGACTCGTGAGCTCATTCGCACCATCGATAAAACGATCGCGAAACTCAAAGGAGAGTCCACCATGTCCGATAAAGATCTGTATCAAGGGTTCGATAAGCGTCTGCAAAAGGGATACGAAAAGGAGCTCGTGGATCGCTACGGCAAAAAAGCCGAGGATCACATCAAGGAAAGCAAAGAACGCACCAAGCACTGGAAGAAAGACGATTGGGAGCGCGTGGGGAAAGAGAACGTCGCGCTGCTAAAAGATCTCGTCTCCGAGCTGGAAAAGGGCTCGCCCGCCTCGGCGCCAAGCGTGCAGAAAATCATTCAGCTGCACTTCGAGTGGCTTTGCCACTTCTGGACGCCGAACCGGGAAGCGTACACGGCGCTGGGCCGGCTGTACGTTGAGCATGAGGACTTTCGTAAATTCTACGAGCCCTTTCATCCGGAGCTTGGGAACTATCTCGCGGACGCGATGAAAGTGTACGCCGACCGCAAGCTCGCCTAGCGAAGGCTTTTGCCTAGGCGCTGGAACGCTAACTCGATGAGCTTCGTGACGAGCGCTTGGTACGAAAGCCCCGAGGTCTGCCACATCTTCGGGAACATGCTGATGGGCGTGAAGCCGGGAAGGGTGTTCACTTCGTTAAGGTAGAACTTGCCCGTCTTTCTCTCCAGGAAAAGATCGACGCGCGCGAGGCCGTCGCACTCGAGGAGGCGAAACACCTGGAGGGCGAGCTCTTGCGCTTCTTTAGTCTGGCCGGCATCGAGCGGCGCTGGGGTGAGAGCTTCCGCGCCGTCGCTCATCAGATACTTCGCCTCGTAGCTGTACCAGCCGACTTTGGCAGACGGCACGATTTCGCCGGGTAACGCGACTTGCGCGGTTTTGTTCAAGCCCAGCACCGCGCACTCGATTTCCCGTCCGTCGATGCCTTGCTCGATGAGGACCTTGGTGTCGTACTTGAAACCGAATTCCACGGCTTTTTTAAGCTCTTCTTTGGTGGTGACTTTGCTGACGCCGACGGAAGACCCCTGACGAGAG
>JAYUGC010000104.1:0-29478 GCA_043767805.1 Pseudomonadota bacterium
CTTCCTGATTCTTGCGGCCCTCTTACTGGCAATTCCGTCTTTCGGCGACGAAATCGCTCCGAAGGTCACTGGGACGCCCAAGGAAAAGACGGTCGAGGCTTCCAATATGGGCGCCATCAAGGAAGTGAATCCGCATGAAGAGGAGCTCGCCGCTCCACCCGGTGACAACTACGGAAAACCCCACGGCATGCTCGGTGATTTCACCGTCGGGCCGAAGGTAACTCTTTTTGGAGCGGTAGTTCCTTTTCGTCTAGGGCTCGAAGGTAAGTGGAAAAATCTGGTGGGCTTCGGTTTCGACTACGGCTTTTTTCCGACACTTACCCTCAGCAGTATTTCGGTAGGCATGAAAAGCTGGAGCTTCACCGGCAAATTCTATCCGTGGAGAGGCGCCTTTTATGTAGGCGTCGGATTGGGTTCCCAAACGTTTACCGGTTCCAAAACCGATCTAACCATCCCCGATACTCTTACCCTCGATACGAAGACCACTTTTTTCCTGCCGGGAATCGGTTGGCGCTGGGTGGTTAAATCCGGCTTCTTCTTCGGCATGGAGCTCGCCCTCCAAGTGCCCATGAGTACCACGACGACGCCGACCCATTCTAATCCGGCTGCCACCGGTCCGGCGGCGACCCAGCTTAACGCGGACGTTTCCGAAAAAGCCAATTCCCTGGGCAACTCGACCCTGCCGTCACTTGCGCTTTTGCAGTTCGGGTTCCTGCTCTAGACCGCGTCGTTACGAATACCCATTAAACGGAACTGCTCCTCGGACGTAAGAGGCTGAAAGCCAAACCGCGCGTAGAGACCGTGCGCGTCCTTCGTCGCCAGTAAAAAGCGGCGAAGGCCCTGAAGGTCTTTCTCGGCGAGGATGGCTTCCATGATCCACTTCGATAGACCTTGGCCGCGAAAGGCCTCGTCCACGAAGACGTCGCAAAGATAGGCGAACGTCGAGTAATCGGTCACGACTCGCGCGAAAGCCACTTGTTTGTCCGCCGAGTAGACGCCGTAGCACAGAGAGTGCTCGAGACTTTTGTGGAGGGTCTCGAGAGAGCGGTTCGCCGCCCAATGACTACGTTTCAGAAAACCATGGAGCGTTGGCAGCTGCAGCCGTGCCCTGTCGGTACTGAGCTCAAGCTCGCCTCGCTTCAAGGCCGGTACCTGCCGAAAACCGCGGTGAGCGTTTCACAAACTTCGCCGAGCGTGACTCTCTTTTTGACCGCGTCCAGAATGAGCGGCATGAGGTTCACGCTTTCTTTCGCGCCTCTTTCCAAAGCGTCGCGAGACGCGAGCCCCGCCTTCGAATCCCGAGAGGCGCGCAATTTCTTCAAGCGCTCCACCTGATCTTTTTCGATGCGCGGATCGATTTCGAGAACCGGCGGCGAAGCCGACTTGTTGTCCAGAAACTCGTTCTGGCCGACGATGATGCGCCTCTTGCTCTCGATTTCCATTTGATACTGATACGCGGCCTCTTGAATGAGGCTCTGCTGCCAGCCCTGCTCGATGCAAGCGACTACGCCGCCCTTTGATTCGATGGTCTGGATGAGCTTTCTCGCCTCCGTCTCGATCTCGTCGGTCATGGCTTCGATGGCATAGGAGCCGCCCATCGGATCGACGACGCCGGGAACGCCGCTCTCGTAAGCGAGGACTTGCTGGGTCCGAAGCGCGAGGGTTGCCGCCTCTTCCGTCGGAAGGCCTAAAGCTTCATCGCGGGAATTGGTATGCACCGACTGCGCGCCTCCCAAGACCGCCGACAAACATTGCGTGGTGACCCGCACGACGTTCGTGTCGACTTGGTTTGCGATCAAAGTGCTTCCGGCCGTCTGGCAATGAAAGCGCAGCATGGAAGATTTCGGATCCTTCGGCTTGAACCGCTCTTGCATGAGCTTCGCCCAGAGGCGGCGAGCGGCGCGGAATTTAGCGATCTCTTCGAGGAAATCGTTGTGCGCGTTGAAGAAGAACGAAAGCCTTGGCGCGAAGTCGTCGATGGCGAGCCCGCGATCGAGCGCCGCTTGCACATAAGCGAGACCGTCCGAAAGGGTGAACGCCACTTCTTGGATGGCGGTGCTTCCCGCTTCGCGGATGTGATAGCCGCTGATGGAAATCGTGTTCCAGTTGGGCACTTCGTTTTTACAAAACTCGAACACGTCGCTGATGAGCCTCAAGGAAGGCTTCGGCGGAAAGATGTAGGTCCCCCGCGCGATGTACTCCTTGAGCACGTCGTTTTGAATCGTGCCGCGAATTTTTTCGCGAGGAATGCCGAGGCTATCTCCCACGGCGAGATAGAACGAAAGCAAAATGGGCGCCGTCGCGTTGATCGTCATCGACGTGCTGATGGTATCAAGCGGAAGCCCGTCGAGGACCAAGTGCATGTCGTCCAAAGAGCTGATGGCGACACCGACTCGGCCAACTTCACCTTGAGCGAGCGAATGGTCGGAGTCGTAACCCATCTGAGTGGGAAGGTCGAAAGCGACCGAAAGTCCCGTGGTCCCTTGAGAGAGCAGGTACTTGTAGCGCAGGTTCGAAGCGCGCGCGTCCCCGAAACCGGCGTACTGCCGCATGGTCCAAACCCGTTTTGTGTACATGGTCGGATGGACGCCGCGGGTGTAGGGAAACTCCCCGGCCTTCTCCAGGGGGGCCTTCGGGCCGTCCCCAGGGCCATAAAGGATCTTTTTCATTCCGGCAGCTTAGAGACAGTCCCGGCGGATCGCAACCCCCTCCTAGCCAGTCTTATCTGGGCGGTTGAACCGGGGGGCCCAAATTGGTAGGTTGGGCGTTTTTAGACCGTTCCCGAGGCACGTTTAATGAGCAAAATCGAAACGATTTTCCAGAGCGATCACGAAGAAGTCGTATTTTTCAACGACCCGGCGGTGGGACTAAAAGCCATCGTCGCGATCCACAACACCCAGCTAGGTCCTGCCTTGGGCGGTTGCCGTATGTGGAATTACGATAGCGTCGATCAAGCCGTGGAAGACGCGCTCCGGCTCTCCCGGGGAATGACTTACAAGGCGGCGGTGGCGGGGTTGAACCTCGGCGGCGGCAAGGGCGTCATCATCGCCGATCCCAAGAAGGATAAGTCCGAAGCGCTTTTTCGCAGCTACGGCGCCTTCATTGAATCTTTGAACGGCCGTTACATCACGGCGGAAGACGTCGGTACCGACGTCAACGATATGGAATACATTTTCATGGAGACCACCAACGTGGTCGGCGTCGAGTTAACCCACGGCGGCTCGGGAGATCCCTCTCCTTGGACGGCTAAAGGCGTTCTCGAAGGCATGCGCGCCTGCGTGGAAGTGAAGTTCGGCCGTACGGAACTCAAAGGGCTTTCCGTCGCGGTTCAGGGAGCGGGCGCTGTCGGCCGCAATCTCGTGGAGCTCTTCACTCAGAACGGCATGAAAGTTTTTCTGACCGACATTGACGCGGGCCGGGTCGCGCCCTTCCGCGGTCGGGAGAACGTGGAAGTCGTTTCCTCCGAAGAAATTTACGAATTGCCCGTCGACATCTTTTGCCCCTCGGCGCTAGGCGCCATCTTGAACGAGCGGACCATTCCGAAGCTAAAGTGCAAGATCGTGGCGGGAAGCGCGAACAACCAGCTAGCGACACCCGAATCGGGTGACGAGCTTTATCGGCGCGGCATTCTCTATGCTCCCGACTACGCGTTAAACGCGGGCGGCTTGATGAACGTGTCCATCGAGTTCGAAGGCTACGACGAGACCCGGGCCAATCGCATGATCCGCAATATCTATTACGTCATGAAGGCGATCCTCGCTCAGTCTCACGCCGAGAGCACGCCCGAGTATCGTTGCGCCGACCGGGTCGCCGAACGGCGCATTGCCGAGATCAGCCGCTTGCGGGGCCGCTACATGGGGCATACCAAGCCCATGTTCAAGGGCCGGATCGATCGAAGATAAGTGAAGTCCCGACGTTTCATGCCCAAGCGCTACCAACTTTCCAAAGACGGAGTCCGCATCGCGGCTTCCGGCCATCCTTGGATTTTCCGTAGCCATTTGAGTACCGCGGCTGCCGTTTTTAAGGACGGTCAGTGGCTCGAGTTGCTCGACGGGCGCAACGAAGTCGTCGCCTACGGTGTGTATCAGGCCGAAGGGCTCATCGGCGTCCGCGTCTTCGGGGGCGGGACCGAAGCCCCTACGGCGGCGGTGCTTTCCAAGCGTATCGACGCCATTCTCGCCCGCCGCAACCATTTGCGTAATTTCACTAACTCCATTCGCGCGGTTCACGGAGACAATGACGGCATTCCCGGCGTGGTCATCGACGTCTACGGCGAAAATCTGATTTTGCAGACCTACGCTTCGGGCGTGGACACGCTCGGCCGTTATATCGCGGCTCTCGTGCGCGCGAAGCTCAAGCTCAAGAACGGAGTTTGGAAGCAGCCTTCCCGTCGTCGCGCTCCGAAAAAAGAGCAACGTACGCTTTTTGGGCGTGCCCCCGGCAAAGTCGAGGTGAGGGAAGGAAAGCTCGTTTACTTCGTCGATCTCGCCGACGGACAAAAGTCGGGCGCCTTTCTCGATTTGCGAGGGCTTCGTAAATGGATCACCTTGCAGAAGTGGGCCGGACTTCGCGTTCTCAATCTATTTAGCTACAGCGGTACTCTGGGACTCGCCGCCGAAACGGCCGGCGCGCGCGAAGTCTGGAACGTCGACGTTTCGCAAGGCGCGCTCGATTTCGCGAAAAAGCACAACGCCAAGGTTCCCGGAGTTCAGAAGTACATCACCATGGATATTTTCGAGGGACTGGCTTCGAAGCTCGCGCCCCACGAGAAGTTCGACGTGATCATCGTGGATCCTCCCTCGATGGCGAGCGACAAGACGCAAGTGCCGAAGGCGCTTGCCACGTACCGCAAGATTTACCGTGAAGTCGCCAAGCACCTCACTGCCCGCGGCATGATCATCGGAGGGTGCTGCACCTCCCGCATTTCCCGCGAAGAGTTCCGGCGCACCGTCGACGAATCTCTGCGCCCCGGCCTAAAGCTCACGAAAAGCCTCGCGTCCGAAGACGATCATCCGGTCGCTTTTGCCGAGGGCGATTACCTTAAGCTCCTGATTTACAGTAAATAATCGCTCATCCACGATTCGAATGCCTCTCATCAAAAAGGCTGATTTCCGTCCGCGCCGTCGTTCGGGCCATATGTCCGTCACAAGGAGACTCACGAAGCGTTCGCCGATCTCTTCCTGAAGGCACTCGAAGAGAAATAGGAGCGCGCCTCATTGCCGAGAGGGACGGCCATACGCTATGACTAACTCCATTGGGGAGGTCTTATGCGCCTTTGGTTAACGGGTTTTTTCCTTCTGTCCCTCTCGGCTTACGCCGGTCCTTTGCCTAAAATTAAAACGAGCTGCGTGGATGTCGAGCAGCCGCTGCCTTGGTCCTACTGCATCACCACCACGGACGGCAGCCGCAACCGAGACCTTCTCTATCATTTTCACGGCAAGGGCCTCAATGAGAAGACCTGGACCGAGACGGATTATTTCACTGGCATGGTCCGCACTGAATGGGCCCGTCAGCGCGTCGAGCCCCCGGCGGTCATTTCGATTTCCTTCGGGCCTATCTGGCTTCTCGTCGAAAAAAATACGAGTGAAGCAAGCGGGCTTTTCGAAGTGTTTACGAAAGTGGTGATGCCGACCGTAGAGAAGAGCCTCAAAGGCTTCTCGGGACGGCGGCTTCTGGTGGGCGAGTCCATGGGTGGATTCAATGCCACCCAAGTCGCCTTGAAAGGGAAGGGGTTCGCGAAGGTCGCCATCCTTTGTCCTCCCATGGCGTCTTTTTCGCCGTTCTCGCCCCAGGCCGACATCGACAAATATATCGCGACGACCAAGGCAAAGCCGGCCCTCGTGAAAGAGATTTTGGAACTGAGCCATTACTATCTGCCGGAAGAGGCGGATTGGAAAATCACCTCTCCCCTGGATTTGGCCCGCAGTCGCCTGAATGTGAAAAGCCCGGCCTTGTACGTTTCGTGTGGTCTCTACGACGAGTATGGATTTTTTACGGGCGCGGAGGCGTTCGCCGCCTTGGGCGCGTCTCGGGGCGCGCGAGTAGAGTGGCGGCCGGTATACGGAGGCCATTGCGCCACCGATGCGGTATCTCTAGCCGCGTTTCTGCGCTAAAGCGGATTAAACGCGAGGACGAGCTGCACTTCCCACAGCCGCTTCATACGCTCGAGCGCACTGTCGCCGAGCTCCACGCCGTAGGTGGCGAAGTTCACCCGGGTATGAGCGGGGAATTTCAAGCCGAAGCCAAACGTCGGGTAGAGCTGATGCAGTCCCGCGCGCAGATCGAAAATACGGCCACGGTACTCCGCTCCAATATGGACTTTCTTCGGCCCCGGGATACTAGCCTCGAAAACGTGCCGGTAGTCGAAGGTGAGATTGAACTCGGTCAGCTTCGAAAGCGGATAGCGAAATGCCGTGCCGAGGTGATAAGTCATTTTCAGATCGTCCGGGATATTGTTCTGCGATCCCAGCTTTCTAAAATGCACGCCGCCGACATTCTCGCTCAAAAAAGCGACGGTCCAATCGGGCCCGCCCTTGCCGAAGATGGGAAGCTTCGCCATGGCACCGACATTGATTCCGATGCCCCAGCCCGCTCCGAATTGCGTCTTCAGATAGTTGAAGATGGCGTTTTGAAAGTTCCCGACGTCGATGCCGATCTGGCTGATGAGGGTCTCGGTCGTCAGCACCGTATCGAGCGAGCTTCTTTGGAAAGCCCGGACGGACGCGCCGATAGAGAAAAAATCCGAGAAGGGGAAACCGCCTCCGAATATGAGGCCTACGTCATTGAACGTGTAGATGTCGGCAGTCGCACTAAGCGAGTTCAGATCGCGAAAGTCACTGAAGCTGCTCATGTTCTCGTAGAAAGAAATTCCAAAGTACTTCGTGACGAAAGTGGGACGTACAGAGAACGCCATCGCCTGGAGATCCTGACGGATCAAATTATTGTAGTCGCCGTTGAAGATGGCATTGCCGATGCGGCTGAGCGTGTCCCGGCCGTCGATTTTCAAGGCCACGTCAATCAAGTTGAAGTGGGCGCCCTTGATGCGGGCGAGACCCGCGGGGTTGTACCAAAGCGCGGTGGCGTCGTCGGAAATGGCGAGAAACGCGTTTCCCATGCCGAGGGCGCGCGTGCTTTGGAAGGACTCGCGCACGATCTCGGCGCTAGCTCCCAGGGTCCAGAGGGCGAAAATGAGGGTTAACGTTCGCTTCATTTTAGAAATCGATGGTGTAACGAAGGTACATGCGCCGGTTGCCCGTACGCACTTCGCCATCGCCGATATCCTCGCCGTAAGTGCCGATCTCCAAGTCTCCGCCTTTCACGCGCCAGCCAAAGCCGGCGGTGAGGTAGAGCTGATTGGCTCCGAGCCACAAATAAAGATTCCGTTCGTTCTCAATTTGCATGCCCACGTGCAATTTCTTTTGCCACGCATGCTCGACGAGTTCGATGTGCTTGAACTCCACGGCAAAGGTGCTTTTCCAGCCGCGCCACAAAATCGGGTGAACGGAAATGGCCGCGTTAATGCTTCGCAAGATGGGGTCGGGCGCTTCGGTCGACGATTGATTGAGGATGGTGGTATGGGTGAACGTCGTGTCGAAGGCATCCTTCACCACTACACCGAAAGTCGGGAGATACTTGAAGGGAAGGGTGAGTAGCATCCCGACGTTGACCCCGACCCCATACCCTTCCTTCATGAGGCGATTGGTCGTCGCTTTATCGACCAAAGCGGTATGCTCATAGAAGCCTTTGAGTTGATTGCGAAGGAGCGCGCGCGCGGAAACGCCGAACTTCAGGGTGTTTCCCGCCGCGTTGAATCCGTAGCCGATGGTACCGCCCACGTCATAACCGGAGTCCGTTTCCAAAACTTCTCCGGTGGATCGGCCGGCGTACCAGTAGGAACCGAGCAGGCTTACGGCAAAGCCGCGCCGGGCGAAAGCAGTGGTCCAGTTGTAACGAGAATAACCATATTGGCCCGGGTGGGCCTGAGCGTAGGCATACTGACGAGAGAGTCCCGTGGTTTTGGGGCCCACCAGGGCGCCGAAGGCGGTACCGCCCAAGACGACATCCAAAGCCACCGGAATGATTTCGCTACTGCGCCGGAACTCTTTTGCTAGGCCCGCGGGATTATAGTAATTTGCGACATGACCCGTCGCATCAGCGGTGAACGCTTTTCCCATGGCGAGTGCCTGGGGGGAGTCGTAGTCGTTGAAGAGTTCGTCCAGCCCGTAGCTCTTGCCGATAAAGGGCGTGAGGAAAAACGAAATGACGATGAGCTTCCAGATCAGCCAGAAAATGTTTTTGAAGGAAGTCGTCATTTGCGATTGTGAAGGTTTTCACTTTTTTTATCGGCGTCCGCGCGGGTTCTCTATAGGGCTAGGTGAGTCGCGGTGAGTCGTTTTCGATCTTCATGGCGAGTCGAGCCTAGGAAGCCGCGCATTACGGAGCTCCCTTACCCCAAGGCTTGGGGCTTCATCTTCCGTTTTTTCAAGACCTTCGATGTTCTCGGATTCCGCCTGCTCCAATTCTTCGAGGTCTATCGCTCGCAGAAATCGATTTTGGGAATTCCGTCGTTTGCGACCAAAGACTTCGCGTTGCTGCAAGCGGCCGTCTTCAACGGCACGCAAGAAGAGGTTTTGGGCTTTCGTCCGCGCCGGCTGCTTCACCGTCTCTTGAAGGGCTTACCCGATATGGAGATGTTCGAGGCGGTACGCCTGCAGCTGGCCGTCTCTGAAAAAGAGATGCGCAGCGTGGAAGTAAACACCGAGACGCGCGGGTTCATCAACGTCCAGATGCCTTGGCAGGCGCCGAGGGAACTGCCGAAGGTATCCTACCTTCGGATGCGCCCGCTTGGCGTCGACACCCTCGTGGGTCGCGTGGAACTCGGCGATTACGAAGTGATTTCGAGCCCCGTCTTTTTTCTGACAGACCAGGTGAAGTGGGTCGTCATCTCGGATATCGACGATACCATCAAGCACTCGCACATCGCGGAGACGACGACGGTGCGCTCGATTCTAAGCAGTCTCTTTCGCGGCCACTATTACAAGTACGAGGCCATCGAAGGCATGGCGGATTTGTACCGCCGCTTGGCCGCGAAGGGCGCGATGATCGTGTATCTCACTAGCACGCCGTTTCAGCTCTCGCCGTTCTTACTGAAATTTTTGAAAGACAATCAGTTTCCGGAAGGGCCGGTCTTTCCCCGTTGGCTCGGCTACAACCGCTTTGGTCATAAGATCCGCACGCTGCGCCGGTTACTCAACAATGTAAGTCATCAACGCTGCGCGCTCATCGGAGACAGTGGCGAGCAAGATTTCCAAATTTATCGTCGCCTTTGCGAAAGCGCGCAGTATGGCAGTCATGTGGAGAAGATCCTCATCCGCCACGTTCCTGGCTCACCGCTTCTTTCCACGGCGGGGCCTCGCGAAGTGCTCTATAAAGCGCTGCCGGAACTGGAACGAGAGCTTGGGTTCATCCTCGAAAGTTGAAGGTCCCACCGTGATATAATAATGGGACCGCACCAACCCATTTCGACCCCCAGGGGGAACCCTATGATCCGCGTCTTTCTAAGCCTGGCCTTCGCCATCGGCGCGCCTGCTTTCGCCTTAAACACCGCGTACGTTAATTTCGAGCATCCGGACGGATGGCGTTGTGAGCTCTCTCAAGGCGTTTGGATTTGTCAGAGCACCATCGAGCCCGATCGCAAAGAGTCGGTGGTGCTTTCCATTGCGACTATGCGTACGGAGTGGGACTCTCTCGACAACTATCTCGAGTATCTGAAAAAGCCGCGCCCGGTGCAGGATGAAGACGGCAATCAGCTCACCTCCAAAGTCACCTACGCCCGCAAGCGCTCCATCAACGGCGTGGAATGGATCGATTCCCTTCAATATAACTCCGAGCTTCCCGGATTCTGGGCGCGCTATTTAGCCACCGTCCGCGACAAGCTCGCCATTCTCATCACCTACATCGTTTCCGACGAATACTACCAAAAGCTCGCGCCGCAATTTGAGAAGATGGTCTCGTCGCTCAAGCCAAACGCCGAGCTCGATTTGAATTTCGCGACCCAACAGGGCGATAACCCGCTTCCGTGGAGCGAAAAGCTAGGCGGCAAGTCGCGCGAAGACACGATCAAAGGCCTACTGAATACGGGCCGCAAAGCCGCGAAAAATCCGACGGCGAAGCCCGTCGAACCGCCTGCCTCCACCGGCGGCGGTATGAGCTCCACCATGATGATGGTTGGCGGCGGCGCCGTAGCGCTGCTCCTGCTTCTGCGCATCCGCCGTAAGCGAAAAGAAAAGGCCAAGGCCAAGCAGCGTCTCCAGCGCAAAGCGCCGACGGCTCCCACGCCTCAAGCGCCCGCGCCTCCGACGAAGAAGCAGGCTTAACGGTAATGGAGCTCGGTGACTTCTTTGCCGACGGCTTTCGTCAGCCGGGCGAGACTCATGTTGAGCAGATAAACCGTTTCGATGTAATTCTTACGGGCAAGGCCGTTGCCCTCTAGCGACTCCATCAGATCCTTTGCGGCGGTAACGCCGATGGACCAGCCAAGGCCGTTCGAGACGAACCACTTGCGAGCGAGGCTTTTTCTGCGGTCGGCAATCTTCAAGCTCTCGATGGCTTGCTCGACTTCCCAAAAAGCCTTCTTCACTTCCAGCTCGATTCCGGGAACGGCGTAAGACTCTTTCGCTTTGAGCTTCATCGCTTCGGCCATCTGTTCCGCGGCCTCGGCTGAGTGCCGTTTCAATTCGAGATCGAATTTGAGGCCGAGTCCCGCGCCGCCTTCCAAGCGGTTGAAGGGATCGTTGGCATAAACGGAAAGCTGCCGATCGCGCACGGGGCTCCATCCATAGGAAGCAAACGCGCCGACGAAGAGCACGGGATAACTTTGGGCGCGCTTCGCGGAGGAAAGGGCGAGCCGGGCGTCCTGGCCGAACTTCAGGGCCTTGAACTCCGGCCGATTCGTTTTCGCCAGGGCGATGTACTCGGGCAGAGTTTTCAAAGTGTACTTCTCGGGCTCGAGACGGCGGTCTCCCAAGGTCTCGAACTCGGTGGCCGATACCCAGGCGACCGCCCGCTCCGCGGTCTGCTTCGACTGGCTCGCGAGCAGGCGCTTCTGGTTCAGGTCTTCGAGGTTCGTTTTCAAGTTGTAGAGGTCGTGGGGCTTCACCGGATTTTTGCGTTTCTTGTCTTTGGCCTCTTCCGCTGTCTTCACGGCTTCCGTAAGAGTTTCGGCGAGGTCTTTCACCACGTCGTCCAAGGCGGAGGCCATGAGGAACCCGTAGTAAAACTCCTTCGCGGTAAGGATGATCTCGGCCTTCTTCATTTCGGTCAGCTCGGTGTTGGCGGCGATTTGTCCCTCCGCGGCCTTCTGGTAATTCGAAATTTGTCCGAAAGTATAAAGAGGCTGCACCACTTGGACGCCGGCTTTGAGGAAAGGGCCCCATTTGCCGGTGTTCGATACGGATCTTGTGGCGTTGCCCCTTTCTTCAAAAATAGGGGCGGCTAAAATCATAGCGTTAGCGGTGGGCCAGGCGGCGGCATTCGCTCTTTCCAGCTGTTGGCGAGCAATCTCGATGTCTTGGGCGGATTCCGCGATCTGACCGTTCTTTTCGAGGGTATTCTTGAGGAGCTTTTCGAAACTAAGCGGGTCATCGGCGCCGAAGGCCGAGCCGAGGAGCAACATCCCCGTAAAACCTAATTTCAGCATCAGCGTCATCGAAGTCCTCTGTTAGCTATGTTGGCCAGAAAACATCTGCTCGGAATCCAGCGTGCGATGTATCAGCGCCTCCGTGCGAGCGCGAGTGTGTATTTCGGGCGCCTCAGCCCCGAGCTCGAACGTTATTTTCTGGAGTATGGGCGCGAGTTTCATCGATTTGGAGTGGTCACAACGAAGGAAGCACTGCTGTCGTCTCTTCTCCAGAGTCAAATTGCGCTTTGCGGAGACTATCATACCTTGTCACAGGCACAAAGGTCGGCCCGGGAAACTCTCGATGCGCTGCTTCCAGAACTGAAAAAGCAGGGGCGTTCCGCGGTCTTAGCTCTGGAGATGTTGCCTTTCGCTCGTACGGCTGAGGCCGAACGGTACCTCGCGGGCACCCTCGGGGAAGGGGCCTTCTTGAAGGCTATCGGCTTTCGGCAAAGCTGGGGTTTCGAATGGAAGAACTACCGGGAGCTCTTCCGATTTGCCGCGGAAAATGGAATCCGCGTGGTCGGTCTCAACGGACCTTCCGTGAAGGGCGCGAGCTCGGTTCGAGCGCGCGATAGATTCGCGGCCCGGGTGCTTTCCGACCTCTCGGCTGAAAATTCCGATACCTTTGTCTTCGCCCTCATCGGGGACCTGCATCTCGCGGCGCAACATTTGCCCGGCGATTTGAACCGAGCGCTCGCGTGGAAGGGTTTGCGGCGCAAAGTCGTCACCTTGCATCAGAACCAGGAAGACCTTTACTGGAAGCTCGCCGAGCGGGGGCTCGAGGAAACCACTGAGGTCGTCAAAATGCGCGAAGGCGTCTTCTGCCTTATGAACACGCCGCCGTGGCTGAAACTGCAAAGTCTCGTGCGCTGGGAAGAGGCGGGCGGAAAGCACAATCCCGATCCGATCGACTTCGCCGAGGAGCTCGTCGAAGTCTTGGACGTCCTGCAATCGTTTCTTGGGATGGAAGAGCCCGTGGATCCGGACTTTCGGATCTGTGGCCCGAAGGACGTGAGCTGGCTCGCCCGCCGTCGTTCGCGGGAAGGGCTTGGTAAAACAGTGCTGCTC
The DNA here is from genome assembly GCA_043767805.1 of Pseudomonadota bacterium. GTDB lineage: Bacteria > Bdellovibrionota > FAC87 > UBA2466 > UBA2466 > CAZZHG01. Next base: position 12,749 of record JAYUGC010000104.1, read on the forward strand.
GAATCGATCGGCAAGTTCGAAGGTCACTTCGTTCCCGGTGAGAATCTGATTTTCCTCGCTGATTACGGCTTACCGGCTATCGCGAGCCAGGCCGCGCTCCTTCTGCATTTTCAGCTGAGCGGATTTCAGAAAGAGTTTTTGAGCCCTCGCCGCGATTTCTATTCTTTCGTCTGGACCGAAGCTCTCGCGTTTCTGGGCTCCAAAGTCATTTTCCCCCGCCGCGTTCCCGAATTGCCTCGCGCTCGTCCACCCCGGCTTCCCGCCACTTGCCGCTCGGCGCGCGGGATCTTGGGTTACTACGCGCAAGCGAAAGCCGTGGGCGCCGTCTTGGGCGACGCTCTGTTTCATGCCGTGGTCAAAGGGGACGTGGAACGCGACATGCTGAGATCGCTTTTCGAAAATCCCTTCTCCGATCCGCAGAAGACAAAAGCCTTGTACTTGCAATGGACCCGCCGGCTGTCAAAATCGTCTCCATGACGTCTTGGACTCGCCCCGCCGCCGTCAGCGGCCGTTTCTACCCCAATGATCCCGAAGCGCTTCGCGCGCTGGTGAAAAAGTTTTGCCCGGCGCCCGAGACGATCCGCCGGCCCTTCGCCTTGATGGCGCCGCACGCGGGACTCATCTATTCCGGAAAATTCGCGGGCGAGGCTTACCGCCGCTCCGAGATCCCCGACGAGGTTTTCGTTCTCTGCCCCAATCACACCGGACGAGGCGCGAAAATATCCGTCTGGGCGGAAGGCGAATGGGAAACTCCGCTTGGCGCCGTTCCCGTGGCGGCGGAGCGGGCCAAAAAGTTTTTGGAAAAACTCCCGCTCGCGCGTGCCGATCGCGAGGCCCATCGCTCCGAGCACGCCATCGAGGTGCACCTTCCTTTTCTTCTCCACCGCAATCCGAAGGTCCGCATCGTTCCCATCGTGCTGGGCGGTCTTTCTTGGCAGGAGTGTCGAGCCGTGGGAGAAGCGCTGACCGCGTGCGCGAAAGGATCCCTTTTGATTGCGAGCACCGACATGAGTCATTATTTGCCCGCGCGGGTGGCGAAGCCTTTAGATGATAAGGCGCTCGCCGAAGTGGAGGCCGTCAATGGATCCGGTCTCTACGAGACGGTGGTCGAAAACGACATTTCCATGTGCGGCTTCATTCCCACCGCCAGCGTACTCGCGGCCTGCCGGCATCACGGCATCCAGCGTGGGGAACCGCTCGCCTATGGAACGAGTGGAGAGGTTACGGGAGACCAGGAGTCCGTGGTGGCCTACGCATCCACCTGGTTCCTGGAGACGTAAGTGACTGAGATGGTGATGAAAACGGCGTGCGGGCCACATTCTTGACAGACTAAAGGGCTGGTGTTTCATTGGCCCCTCTCATGGATTTAGAACAAAAGTTTCAGTTACTTGAAAAGAAAAACCAGGAAGCGGAACAGGGCGGCGGCGTCGATCGCGTCCAAGCCCAGCACGCCCGCGGCAAGATGACCGCCCGGGAGCGTCTGCAATTCTTCCTCGATGAAGGAAGTTTCGTGGAGCTCGATAAATTCGTCACCCACCGGTGCACGGATTTCGGGATGGGGGATAAGCAGTATCTCGGCGACGGGGTCGTCACCGGATACGGCACGGTCTCCGGCCGGCACGTTTACGTGTACGCGCAAGACTTCACGATTTTCGGCGGCTCGCTCTCCGCCACTCAAGCCCGCAAAATTTGTAAGCTCCTCGACATGGCCCAAAAGAACGGCAAGCCCGTCATCGGCCTGAACGATTCGGGCGGCGCGCGCATTCAAGAAGGCGTCGAGTCCCTCGGTGGCTACGCGGAAATTTTTTATCGCAACGTCACGGCCTCCGGCCTCATCCCGCAGATTTCCGTCATCATGGGGCCTTGCGCGGGGGGCGCGGTATATAGCCCCGGCATCACCGACTTCATCTTCATGGTGAAAAACTCGAGCTACATGTTCCTCACGGGCCCGGACGTCATCAAGACGGTCACCCACGAAGACGTGACCATGGAAGAGCTGGGCGGCGCCGGCACCCACAGTACTAAGAGCGGCGTCGCGCATTTCGCCAATGACGACGAGAAGAGCTGCTTGCTCCTCGTTCGCGAGCTCCTCAACTACCTTCCGTCCAATAATGTCGACGACGTTCCCATTCTGGCGACGAGCGATCCCGCGAATCGCATGGACATGCGCCTTCGCAAGATCATCCCGGAAAACCCGAAGCTTCCCTACGACATCATCGAGATCGTGGAAGCGGTCGTGGACGATACGTACTTCTTCGAAGTGCAGAAAGATTACGCCCAGAACATCGTCATCGGCTTTGCCCGCATGAACGGCCGGAGCGTCGGTGTCGTCGCCAACCAGCCGAAAGTGCTCGCGGGTTGCTTGGACGTCGCCGCTTCCTTGAAGGCCGCGCGCTTCATCCGGTTCTGCGACGCTTTCAACATTCCGATTATCACCTTCGTCGACGTCCCCGGCTTCTTGCCCGGCACGGAGCAGGAGTTCGGCGGGATCATCAAGCACGGCGCGAAGCTCCTCTACGCTTACGCCGAAGCAACGGTGCCGAAGATCACCATCATCACCCGCAAGGCTTACGGGGGCGCTTATTGCGTCATGGCCTCCAAGCAGCTCCGCGCGGACGTGAACTTCGCTTATCCTTCGTCGGAAATCGCGGTCATGGGACCGGACGGCGCGGTACCCATCATTTTCAAAGGCCAGATCCAGGGTTCGAAGGATCCCGAAGGCGAGCGCAAGAAGCTCGTTCAGGAATACTCGGAGAAGTTCGCGAGTCCTTATAAGGCGGCCGAGCTGGGTTACATCGACGGCGTCATCTTCCCCGAAGAGACCCGGCCGAAAATCATCCAGGCGCTCGAAATGCTCAAGAACAAGCGCGATCGCATGCCGCCCAAGAAACACGGGAACATTCCGCTTTAGGAGTTAGCAAGATGGCACCTCGTCGTATTTTGGTGGCCAATCGCGGTGAGATCGCTCTCCGAGTGATCCGCGCGGTCCGGGAGATGGGAGACATTCCTCTCGCCATTTTTTCGAAAGCCGATCGCATGTCCCAGCACGTGTCGAAAAGCGATATGGCGGTTTGCGTGGGGGAAGGGCCCTCGACCCAGAGTTATCTGGACCAAGACGCGGTCATCAAAGCCGCCAAGCGGATGAAGGCCGATGCCATCCATCCCGGCTACGGGTTTCTTTCCGAAAAAGCGGATTTCGCCAAATCGGTTGCCTCAAACGGCATGATTTGGGTCGGCCCCGCCGCGGAAATCATCGCGAAGATGGGCGATAAGGTAGAGGCCCGCCGGACCATGGGACAAGTCGGCGGCTTGCCGCTCGTTCCCGGTTCGAAAGACGGCTATACCGACGAGAACAAGGCTTTTGAGATCGCCAAAGAGGTCGGTTACCCGATCATGATTAAGGCCCTTGCGGGCGGCGGCGGACGCGGCATGCGCGTCGTGGAAAAGGAATCCGAGTTCCTCAATCTCTTCCGGCGCGCTCATTCCGAAGCGGCGAAAGCGTTCGGCGACGGACGGCTTTATTTGGAGCGCTACATCGGCTCTCCGCACCACATCGAAGTTCAGGTCATCGGCGACAGCCACGGTAATCTTTGCCATCTTTTCGAGCGCGAGTGCTCGGTGCAGCGGCGCCATCAGAAGGTCATCGAAGAGACGCCGAGCCCTTTCGTTTCGGAGGCGACTCGCTCCAAGCTTCTCGAAGCAGCGGTAAAGGCCTGCAAAGAAATCGGTTACGTGAACGCGGGAACCATCGAGTTCCTCATGGACGAGAACCAGAAGTTCTACTTCATGGAAATGAACACCCGCCTTCAGGTCGAGCATCCCGTCACCGAATGGGTGACCGGCATCGACTTGGTGAGAGAGCAGATCAACGTCGCTTTCGGCGCAAAGCTCAGCTTCACCCAGGAACAGGTCACGAAGCGCGGCCACTCCATCGAGTTCCGCATCAACGCCGAGGACCCGGAAAAGTTTCTTCCCCAGTCGGGCCGCGTGACTCAAGTGAATTTCCCCAGAGGCGTCGGTATCCGCGTCGATTCTCACGTGTACCGCGGCTACGACATCCCGGTCTTTTACGATTCGATGATCGCGAAGATTTCCGTTTGGGCCGGCAACCGCCAAGAGGCCATCGCCCGCGGCAAAGCCGCGCTGACCGATACCACCATCAACGGCATTAAGACGAATCTTCCGCTTCACCTGCAGCTTCTCGAAAACGAGAAGTTCGTTAAAGGCGACTACACCACGAAGCTCATCGGGACGGATTTTAATTACAAAGAGCCGGTCATTCCCGAGGACGACGTCCGCATGGCGATGATAGCCACGGCGGTGTCCGCCTTCTCGAAGGAATACAAAGACGGCAGTCTCCATGAGGACGAGCACTCGAAGTGGAAGTCTCTCGGAAGAGGGGAGGCGCTCCGCTAATGTTGTTTTTCATCCGCTACAAAGACAAAGAGAACCGGGTCCGCGTCGAGTCGCGCAATCAGAAGATTTTCGTGAAGTTCAACGACGACCCCGAAGAAGCGGTTGACCTCGCGTACTTCGGCCACAACTGCAGCTTCCTCGATAAGGATCGCAACTTCTTCGCCAATATCGTTGGCAACAAGTCGGACTACACCGTCTGGCGGCCCGAAGGGAATTTGAGCTTCGAAGTCGAGAGCGAGTACCGCCGCATTGTTTCGATGCTGCGCGGCCAAGCCTTCGAGAACGAGAACAACGTTTACGCCAAAATGCCCGGCAAGATCGTGAAGATTCTCGCCGCGGAAGGCCAAAAAATAGAAAAGGGCCAGTCGGTCATCGTGATGGAAGCCATGAAAATGGAAAACGAAGTGCGCACGGCACGCGCGGCGTCCATCACGAAGGTCTGTGTCAAAGAAGGCCAAGCCGTCGAGACCGGAGAGCTGCTCATGGAGCTGACTCCGCCTGACTCCGACGCTTAAGGTCCGGGCCCGTGGTTCTGCGCTAATTCTCTAAATCCTTCGCCTCTTTAGACCGAAAAGAAGGGGAAGGAGTCCGTCTGCCATGCTGGCCCAGCAAACCCTAGGATACGTAAAAGGGAATAACTCTCGTTCGGCCGTCTTGATCCTCGGCTCCCTATTGCTCTCGGCGTTTAGCTATCTCGCCGTCATGGCGAGCTCCGACAAAACCGGCATCACCAATTTGTACTGTTTGGGTCTCGTGCAAATCGCGCCGCTCCTGTTCGCGTTCGCGCGGGGGCGTTTCAGTTATCTCGATTTCGTTCTCTTCAACCACTTCATCGTATTCACCGTCGCTCGCTTGAACGCTACCTTCAATTTGGATCAAGCGACGACCTTGCCGCCGGAAGTGATTCTTGCCGTGGAGGTGCTATCGACTTGCACGGGTCTGATCATCCTCGGCAACCTGGTCGCGAGAACCATTTTCTTCCGCCGCTATTTTTCCGAGGTCGTGTACGAAAGACTTAATCTGTCGCCGGGCCGCCAGGCCACCGTGCTCTTCGTGCTCCTGACCATTCCGCTGTTCGCTAATTTTCTTCCGCCCAACCTCGCGGTACCCATTCTTTCCTCCGCGAGCGTGGGCTTCATCCTGCTCTTCACCTCGGCGGTACCCCTGGCTCCGAAGCGCGAAGCTTGGGCGCGCTGGCTGCTTCTGCTTTCCGCCGTTCACTTCTTTCTCGAGACGGGCTTCATGAGCCTTCTCGCTCAGTACGCGGGCATTTCCTTCGTCAGCGTCTGTATGCGCCGGAAGGTAACCCAGGTCGTGGGTCTGTTGATTTTCGTCGTCTGTCTTTCGGCGATTCAGTCCGTGAAAGCGGATTTCCGGATCTTTTTGACGGCTAACGAGAACGCTTCGTTCTCCGAGCGGCTGGACAGCATGTCGGAGCTCATCGATCTGCATTACTTCTCGAAGGAAGATGAGCTCGATGACTTGCGTAACAAACGCCTCGCGGGCGGTTTCGCCCGAGTCGGTGACAACTCACTCGAGATCGTGCTCACCCAAACGCCTTCGGCGGTTCCCTTTTGGAATGGCGAGACTTACGCGGTCATTCCCTACATCTTCATTCCCCGCTTCCTCTGGCCGGAGAAGCCTCCGCGGGATTTCTGGAACAAGTACGGCCGCAAGTATGGGGTCATCAGCGAAGACGATTTCGAGACCGCAGTAGGCGTGGGCTTTCTCGCCGAAGCGTATATGAATTACGGCTACATCGCGCTTTATGTCCTGGCGCTGACCTTTGGTTTCATGATCGCGCTCTTGGAAAGGTGCTCGGCCTACTTCATCGGTGGTCCCACGGTTCTCGCGTTCATGGTATTTCTCTTACCCGTGCTTCCGTACTCCATCGATCTGGGAAGTATGTTGAGCAGTCTATTCGCTTGTAACGCGGTCATGCTCGTGATGCGCGTGCTAGTCCGCAAGGGTAACGAGCGCGACGCCTACGGCTCCTCCGCTGACGCGGCCCGATAAAGCTAGGCTCTCCTTTTGCCGAAAAGGAAGGGGGGCCCTGGCGATTTGGGCCCTTCCTTCAAGGAGTTTTCATGGCCCATCTCGACGGATATTTGAGCCTCGCCGTTTCTCATGGGGCGTCGGACTTGCACTTTTCCTCGGGGCAACCCGTGCGCATGCGCATAGACGGTGACCTGGTCATAGTCGATGCCACGGTGCTGACCGCGGAGCAGGTGGAGATCCTCTTCTCGGAGATTCTAAGCGAGGAAGAGCGCAATCGACTGGTCGAGAAGAACAACCTCGATCGAAGCTACCGGGTCGACGGCGTCGGTAACTTTCGCGTCAATATCTTCATGACCCGCGTAGGGCTTGCGGCGGTTTTGCGCTCGATTCCCAGCAAAATTCCCACCATCGAAGAGCTGGGGCTCCCCGATACGCTGAAGACTCTGGCTGCTTCCGCCCGCGGGCTCGTCCTGGTTACCGGCCCTACGGGCTCCGGTAAATCGACGACTCTCGCGGCGATGATCCATCACATCAACCGCAACTGCCCCTATCACATCCTGACCGCGGAAGATCCGATCGAGTTCGTGCACCCCTCGCTGAAAAGCTTGGTCAATCAGCGCGAGATCGGAAACTCCTGCCCGTCCTTTGCCGACGCGCTCAAGTACGCGCTCCGCGAAGATCCCGACGTGATTCTGGTTGGTGAGATGCGCGATTTGGAAACGATATCTCTCGCGCTTACCGCGGCGGAAACCGGTCACTTGGTTTTCGGCACGCTTCACACTCGCGGCGCGGCGGCCTCCGTCGATCGCATCATCGATTCCTTCCCGGCAAACCAGCAAGCGATGATCCGTGCCATGCTTTCCGAGTCGCTAATCGCTGTGGTCAGTCAGGTCCTTTTGAAAAAAGCGACGGGTAAGGGGCGAGTCGCCGCTTACGAGATCATGGTCGTCAACCACGCCATCTCGAACCTCATTCGAGAGGGAAAAACCTTTCAGATCACGACCGCGCTCCAAACGGGAAAAAAAGAAGGCATGATCCTGATGGATCAGAACATCCGGGACTTGGTAGCTTCCGGTCAAGTCAGTTACGAAGAGGCCGAAGCGGTCGTCGAAAGTGCCACCGCTCTTTCGGGACTGCCGAAAACGGCGGGACTCAAGCAGTCGGGTTGGTCCACCGGCTCATCGAAACCGTCTGGCGGCGTCGCGCCACCCGCGCTCGGAGGCAGCCGGCCTCCTTTACCGCCTGGCTTGAACCGCGCGGCGGCTCCGCCTGCTCTCGGAAAAAGCCCCTCGGCGATGCCGCCTAATCTAGCGCCTCCGCCTCCCGCTCCAAAATCCTTGGCGGGTAATTTCAGCCCTCAGCCTTTGACGATGGGGGAGAACACCCAAGCCGGAATTCGTATCCGGCCTTCGCCGCCCACGATGCCAGCGGCTCCGCCCAGGCCGACTCCTCCCGCGGCTCCTTCCCTCGTCCTGAGTAATACGCCCGAAGAAAGCGTCGAATCGATTCTGGAAGTGCATCTCGAAGAGGTCGAGTTCGGCGTGACCTTGCAGGACAACGAACCATCCATTTCGGGTGCCTCGCCTCAAGCGCCGGTCGCGCCGCCCGTGCCTGGTTTGAAGAAAAAGGCGGGTTGAAGATTCTCCTGATCTCGTAGACGTGAGCGTTGAAGATCACGTCTACGAGATCCGCTAATTCACTTTGCCATGTAATAAGTCATTCCGGCCTTCGTCAGACAGGTCTTGATACTTCCTTCGCTAGAGAGCGTCTGGTAGTTCGTCGTGAAGTCGGCGAAGAACACGTCGAACGTCCAGTGCACTGCCGCCGCTTGATAGGTGCAGTTGCAGAACGTCAGCCAGGTCGCTTCGTCGTAGTAAGTGGGGTCGCCCGCTTCGGAGCAGTACTCGCTTTGGGTTTGGAGCTGGGTCGCGGTCCATTTTCCGGAAGTGGTCGGAGTCGTGGTGGGGACCGATCCGACCTTGGGGTCCGTGGTGGATTCCGGCGTGGTACTTTGATTGCCGCAGCCAGAGAGAAAGAACGAGAGACACAGAGCCGAGATTAGGTGCTTCACGAGAAGTTCCTTTGAAAGTCCCGCTGGGCGCGGCGGGCGCTTTCCTCTTCGAGAGAGCTACTATGCATCGGGTGTGCCGGAATTTTCGCGCTCGGGCCGCGCCACTCTTGCCGCGCTTGGGTCCGGGAGGGCCCTTTTTTCGTCAGCCGCCTCAGCGGCGGATTTCGAATTTGGGAAAAGCAGCAGCGTCTTTCGGCATTCGAGCCTGGATTTCCACCCGATCCACCCTCGCGCCGGGAGGGCCTTGGTGGAGCCACTTCAGCAGGGCATCGAGCTGCTCGGCGCTACCTTCGGCGAAAACCTCGACCTCGCCGCCGGCCAGATTGCGGACCCAGCCGGTCACGCCCAGCCCGCGAGCCTGGCCACAGGCGCCGTAACGGAAGCCGACGCCCTGGACGAGACCACTAATAACTGCTTGAAGTTGTTCGAGTTTCAAACTCATTGACTCGGTCTGCCGCGGGCCGTAAAACGATCTCCTATTTCCGGGGGAGACCGTGTCCGAAATCAAAATCCCGTCCCAATATATCGACCACACTTTGCTCCGTCCAGACGCCACCGAAGCTGAGATCACAAAGCTCTGCCAGGAAGCGGCCGAGTTTTCTTTCAAGAGCGTGTGCCTCGAAAGCAAATGGCTCGGGCTCGCGACGAAGCTCCTTCAGGGATCGTCGGTCATTCCCATCACGGTCATCTCATTTCCCAAAGGCGACGATCACGGCCCCATCAAAGCCGCGGACACGCTCGCGGCCGTGAAGGCGGGCGCCCGGGAAATCGACATGGTCTTGAACCGTCAGCTCTTGAAAGCGCGCAACCACGAAGCCGTCTATGACGACATTCGCGGCGTGGTGGAAGCGGCGGGCGGATTCCCTGTAAAAGTTATTTTTGAGACCTCCGAGCTCACGCGCGAGGAAAAGATCATGGCGTGCGCTCTCGCCAAAGCGGCCAGCGCGAAGTTCGTCAAAACCTCTACGGGTTTTTCGAAGACGGGTGCGACCGTCGAGGACGTTCGCCTCATGCGGGAATGCGTCGGCCCCGACATCGGCGTCAAAGCCAGCGGCGGCATCCGCACCACGGAAGACGCGCGCAAAATGATCGAAGCGGGCGCCAATCGCTTGGGCTGCTCGGCTTCCATCGCCATCATCAAAGGGCAGGCCAGTTCCTCGTCGGGTGGGTACTAAAATGGACCGTCCTTACCGCCGCATCGTCTGCCTCGTGGCCGATGGCTTCGGCGTCGGCGAAGCGCCCGATGCTGCCGAATACAATGACGTTGGTTCCAATACCCTCGTCAACACGGCCAAGGCGGTCGGTGGCATTCGCCTTCCCAATTTGGAAAAGCTCGGCCTCGGTAATCTGGGCGAAGTTCCCGGTGTGGCGCGCACCGAAACTCCGATGGCTTTGGTGGGGCGCATGGCGGAGCGGAGCGCGGGTAAAGACACCACGACCGGCCACTGGGAAATCGCGGGCCTGGTTACGCGTAAGGCGTTCGCGCTTTTTCCGGAAGGCTTTCCCAAAGATTTGGTGGACGCCTTCATTCGCGAGGCCAAACTTCCCGGCGTGCTTGGAAATAAAGCGGCGAGCGGAACCACGATCATCGACGAGCTTGGGGAAGAAAGCGTTCAATCGGGTAAGCCCATTCTCTACACCTCGGGCGATTCCGTGTTTCAGATTGCCGCTCACGAACCAAGCTTCGGTCTTGAGCGGCTCTACCAAGTTTGCGAGATCGCGCGAAAGCTCACCCTCGATCGTCAGATCGGGCGAGTCATCGCGCGGCCCTTCGAGGGAACCGGCAAGGGCCAGTTCAAGCGCACCGAGCGCCGCCGCGACTATTCGATTTCCCCGGGCCCCAATTGCCTGGATCATCTGACCCAGTCAGGCGTCGACGTCTACAGCGTCGGTAAGATCGAAGACATCTTCGATCACCGCGGAATCACCAAGGCCAATCACACCGGCAACAACCGGGACGGCCTGAAAGTGACTTTGGATTATTTGAAAAGCGCCCGGGAAAAGGGCGGCTTCATTTTCACGAACCTCGTCGACATGGATCAGCTCTACGGCCATCGCCGGGATCCGAAAGGGTACGCGGGCTCCCTCATCGAGATGGACGCTTTTTTCCCGAAGCTCCTCGCGGAGCTCACCGTCGACGATTGCCTCATTCTGACCGCGGATCACGGCTGCGATCCCACTTTTCGTGGCACGGACCACACGCGGGAGTATGTCCCTCTCGTGGCTTACAGCCCGCGTTTTCGGGGCCGTACGCTCGCCGACAGGGATTCGTTCGCTGATATTTCCGCCTCCGTGCTGAAGGCTTTCGGCGTCTCCACGCCTGGCGAAGGAGCCGGCTCGGCCTTTCTATGATCACGGCGAAAGAGTTCATCCTGAAAAAGCGGGCGGGGCACGAACACGACTCGCGCGAGCTGAAATTTTTTCTGGATGGCTATCTCGACGGTGAGATCAAAGACTATCAAGTAGCGGCGTGGCTCATGGCCGTCTTCTTCCGGGGAATGACCACGAATGAGACGCGGGAGTGGACCCGGCTCATGTGGCAATCGGGACGGACGCTCCCTCGCTCCGACCGAAAAGATTATTGGATCGATAAGCACAGCACGGGCGGGGTCGGCGACAAGACCTCTCTCATTCTCGTGCCGTGGGTCTCCTGCGTTTGCCGCCGTCTATTCGGCGAGACCAGCGTGCGCCTTCCCATGGTCTCTGGGCGCGGTTTAGGTCATACGGGGGGAACGCTCGATAAGCTAGAGGCGGTGCCGGGCTTTTCTCCTAGAGTGCCGCTTCCGCGCGCGATGGAGATGCTCTCGACTCAAGGCTACTTCATGATGGGGCAGACGGACGATATGGCTCCGGCCGATCGGCTTCTCTATTCCCTGCGCGACGTCACCGGAACGGTGGAGAGCTTGCCTCTCATCGTCTCCAGCATTCTTTCGAAAAAGCTCTCTGAGAATTTGGATGGGCTCGTGCTCGACGTAAAAAGCGGCGCCGGCGCTTTCATGAAGACTCGCGCCGAGGCGGAAGCTTTGGCGTGCGGTCTCATCGACGGTGCCAGAGGGCAGGGTGTCGCCGCCGTGGCGCTGCTCACCTCCATGAATGAGCCGCTCGGTCTCAAAGTCGGCAACTTTCTCGAAGTCGAGGAGTGCGCGGATTTTCTCGAAGGTAAGCCCGCCGACAAAGGGCTCTTCGAAGTCACGCTCGAGCTCGCGGCCTGGATGGTGCGTCTTGCCTCCCGTAAAAGAGTTTCTCTTGAAGACGCACGCGATGTTTTGCAAACGGAGCTCAAATCCGCGCGCCCGCTCAAAGAGTACGAGCGGATGTTCGAAGCGCAGGGTGGCCGGTGGAAGGAATTTCTCACAAGCCGCGAGCGGCTTCCCGACGCTTACGCCCGGGTGGAATGCCGGGCGCCCCAAGCCGGCTGGATCTGGGCCATTGATCCCCTGGCGACGGGTGCTTTCGTGACCGCGCTCGGAGGCGGTAGACTACGTAAAGAAGACGCCGTCGATTTCAGGGTCGGCGTGGAGCTCGCCAAGAAATGCGGCGACGAAGTGAAAGCGAATGAGATTGTGGCTTGGGTAGTTTGTCTCCGCTCCCGGGAGACGGAAGCCAAGGCCTGGTTCGAGTCATCGGTGGTTGTGGGTACCGAGCGTGTGCCTTCTCAGCCCTGGCTCCTTGGAGTAATGGAATGAAGACGACCGTGGTTCCGTTGATGCAGCGGCTGGACGAAGCGAAAAAAGCGCTTCTCGCCAAAGTGGGCACGTTCCCTAAAATTCTCATCGTGCTGGGAAGCGGCTTGAGCGGCATCGCCGACGATATCGACACCGAAGTGCAAATCCCGCTCTCCGACATTCCGCACATCAAGCCGCTGACCGTGCAGGGGCACGTCGGGCGGCTGGTCGTCGGGAAACTCCATGGGGTAAGAGTCGCTTGCCTTCAGGGCCGGCTTCATTACTACGAAGGCCATGCTATGGACGATGTGGTCTTCCCCGTACGTGCGTTCGCCTGGGCGGGCGCGGAAGTGTTTTTGCTGACGAATGCCGCGGGCGGGCTTCGCCCCGAGATGGCGCCGCTGGATTTCCTGCTCATCCGCGATCATTTGAATTTATTCGGCACCAATCCCCTCATCGGGGTGAATCACGATGGGCTCGGCGTTCGCTTTCCCGACATGACTCACGTGTATGATGCGGAAATGCGCAAAGTGTTCGTGGAATCGGCTCGCAAGCATCAGATTCCCATCTGGGAAGGCGTTTACGTCGGCATTCACGGGCCTTCCTACGAGACGCCCGCGGAGATTCGCATGTACCGCCAATTGGGTGGTGACGTGGTCGGCATGTCGACGGTTCCCGAAGCCATCGCCCTTCGCCACATGGGTAAGCGCGTGGTCGGTCTCTCCTGCATCACCAATATGGCGGCGGGAGTGACGGAAGAGGAGCTCGTCCACGACGACGTGCTCGCCAACGGCAAAAAGATTTACGGGCGGTTCTCCAAGCTCATGGCGGAAGCCATCAAGAAGATGGAGGCCGCGCTTGGAGCTTAAGCTGCGTCCCGTTTCCGAGCTTAAGAAACCAAGCCGGGAGCTGCTGAAAGCGGCGCTCGCGGTCCGCGCCAAGGCGTACGCGCCTTTTTCGAAGTTTCAGGTCGGTTGCGGGCTTCGCGATAGCAAGGGCAAGGTGCACGCGGGCTGTAACGTCGAGAACGCGTCTTACGGCGCCACTATTTGCGCCGAGCGCTCGGCCATTTTGCAGATGGTCGCGTCTGGGTGCCAGAAAATCGACGAGCTCGTCGTCATCACCACGTCCGATCAAGCGTTTTATCCCTGTGGGCTTTGTCTTCAAGTCATCGGTGAGTTCGGCGGGGAAGCGACCGTCATCGCGGTGGAGTCGACGGGAAAGAAGTTCCGGATGGCGAAGATGTCCGAGCTCTATCCGTCCGCGTTCTCCACGGAGACCTGGAAGCATGAGTGAGCTTTGGATAACGGGCGGCACCGCGGTCACCATGAATACCGCGGGCGATATCTTAGAAGACGCCGTCATCCACGTTAAGAACGGGCTCATTGAAACCATCGGAGTGGGCTGCGTTCCGCCCAAAGGCGTGAAAGTCATCGACGCCAAGAATTGCCTGGTCACGCCCGGCTTCGTGAACCTACACACGCATTCCCCTATGTCGCTTCTTCGCGGCGTGGCCGACGATATGCCGCTCGAGCGCTGGCTCCGCGAGGCGATTTTTCCCCTCGAGCAGAAGTTCGCGAGCCCCGAGTTCGCCTACTTCGGAACGCTGCTCGCCGCGGTCGAAATGATCCGCACCGGCACGACTACCTTCAACGACATGTACTTCTTCCAGGATCAGGTTGCGAAAGCTTCCGACGAGTCCGGCTTGCGAGCGGTCTGCGGCCAGACTCTGGTCGAAATTAGCGACGTGGATCATTCGAAAGATCGCCTTTTCGAAAAGCTCGATGCCTTCTTGGAGGCCGTCTCCGGCTACAAGCGAGTGCTTCCGGCCGTCGCGCCTCATTCCGTATATGGGGTGAGCCGGCCCACCTGGGAAAAGATTATCGACTACGCCGCCACGAAGAAACTGCGCGTGCACACCCATGTTTCCGAAGTGCAAAGCGAAGTCGAAGAGTGCATGAAGCTTCATAAGAAGAGCCCGGTCGAGTTCTTCGATAGCCTCGGCCTGTTCTCGCGTTGCCGCACCATCGCAGCGCACATGGTGATTCTGTCCCAGCGCGATATTCAGATTGCTGGGGGTCATAGACTCGGTATCGCCCACAACATCGATTCGAACTTAAAGCTCGGTACGAAGCTCTCGCCTGTCGTCGAGCTTCGCGACGCGGGCGCTCGCGTCGGACTCGGCACCGATGGGGTCGCTAGCAATAACAATCTCGATCTGCTTCAGGAGCTCGACACGGCCGCTAAGATCCAAAGTTTTCGTCTCGGACCCGGCGCGCTACCCGCGCACGAAGCATTCCGCATGATTACGATCGAGGGCGCGGAAGCCCTTGGGATGGAAAAAGAAATTGGCTCCCTCGAGCCGGGAAAAAAAGCGGACATCGTCGCTGTCGATGTGAGTCACGTGCACGCCGTTCCCCTCTACGACGCTTACTCCCATCTCGTCTACAGCGCATCCGGAAGGGACGTGAAGCATAGTGTCGTCGCAGGAAAGGTTCTCATGGAGGATTACAAAGTCCTTTCCTTAGATGAGCCCGCGATCCTTAAAGAGGCGAAAAAGTGGGGTGAGAAGATCGCCCGGAACCGCCCGTAGAGTAAGGCTCTCCATTTAACGTCTCAGTTCCATTGACCATTTCTTCTCAATCCCGCACAATATAGATGTGGGCTTTCGGCCTCTCGACGTCTTTCAACGTTCAAGCGAAGCTTGAACGCTGAAGGTCGCTAGCCCTCTCTTCAAAAATTTTGACCGCTTCACTTCTGACCTTTTATCTCAAGGGGGGTCCATGTCGGACACAGCTCTAGATATCAAGAACTTCATCGGCGGACTTCAAGATCTCGACACCCATAAGAAGTTCAATTGGGAAGGGACCTTCCAACAATACGTGGACATCGTCCGCGCCAAGCCGGAGGTCACCCGAAACGCTTTCCAGCGTCTCTTCGATCTCATCACGTCCTGGGGCACGGAAGAGTACGTCGAGTTCAAAAAGAAAATAGTCACTTACAAATTTTTTCAAGATCCCTTCGACGGCGGCAAAGACGCCATCTTCGGCCTGGACGTTCACCTGATGAAGCTGGTGAATACGCTGAAAGCGGCGGCGCAAGGCTACGGCCCCGAGAAACGCGTCATTCTCTTGCACGGCCCCGTCGGAAGTTCCAAGAGCACCTGCGCCCGGGTCATCAAGAAGGGCGTCGAGGCGTACTCGAAGACCGATGCCGGCGCGATGTACACGTTCAAGTGGAAGATCGACGACGCGGCTTTGCAGAAACGCATCCTCGGCGGCAGCAAAGAGTTCCCGAGCCCGATGCACGAAGAGCCGTTGAAGCTCATCCCCCTCGATGTACGCAAAAAGTTCTGTGAAGAGATCAACCGCGGCCGCAAGGAAGGCCACCGCGTCGCCATCGAGGGCGATCTCTGTCCGCCGTCTCAGTACATCTTCGATCAGCTGAACCTGCACTACCACGGCGACTGGACGAAAGTGATCGACCACGTGGTGGTCACGCGCCTTCTCCTTTCGGAAAAAGGCCGCATCGGTATCGGCACGTTCCAGCCGAAAGACGAAAAGAATCAGGACTCGACGGAGCTCACCGGCGACATCAACTACCGTAAGATTGCCGAGTACGGCACGGACTCCGATCCGCGCGCGTTCAACTTCGACGGTGAGTTCAATATCGCCAACCGCGGCGTCATCGAGTTCATCGAAGTCTTGAAGCTCGACGTGGCTTTCCTCTATGACCTCTTGGGCGCGTCCCAGGAACATAAGGTTAAGCCCAAGAAGTTCGCCCAGACGGACATCGACGAAGTCATCATCGGCCACACCAACGAGCCAGAGTACCGCAAGCTCCAGAACAACGAGTTCATGGAAGCACTCCGGGATCGTACGGTGAAGATCGACATTCCTTACATCACGCGTCTCTCCGAGGAAGTGAAGATCTACCGTAAGGACTTCAACTCGAAGAACATCAAGGGCAAGCACATCGCCCCGCATACACTCGAAATGGCGTCCATGTGGGCGGTTCTGACCCGGCTCGAGACGCCCAAAAAGGCGAACCTCACGCTGCTTCAGAAGCTGAAACTCTATAACGGCAAGACGCTCCCCGGTTTCACCGAGGACAACGTCCGCGAGCTCAGAAAAGAAGCGGTCCGCGAAGCGATGGAAGGTATCTCGCCTCGCTACGTGCAGGATAAGGTCTCCAACGCGCTGGTGAACACCCGCGCCGGAAACGTGTCTTGCTTGAATCCCTTCATGGTCTTAAACGAGCTCGATGGCGGATTGAAGCACCACTCGCTCATCTCTTCCGAAGAGAAGCGCAAGCATTACCGGGAGCTCCTCCAGGTAGTGAAACAAGAGTACGAAGACATCGTTAAGAGCGAAGTGCAGCGCGCTATCTCCGCCGACGAAGAGGCGATGAGCCGGCTTTGCTCCAACTACATCGACAACGTGAAGGCCTACACCCAGCGTGAGCGGGTGAAGAACAAGTACACCGGCCAGGACGAAGAGCCGGACGAAAGACTGATGCGCTCGATCGAAGAGAAGATCGACATCCCGGAAAGCCGTAAAGACGATTTCCGCCGGGAAGTG
>JAYUGC010000105.1:0-4463 GCA_043767805.1 Pseudomonadota bacterium
CCAGTAATTGACGTCGACCCGATAGAAACCGAGAGGAGGCGCGGTATGCGTATAGAGGTAGGGACCGAAGCCGGGACTGTCGAAATCTCCGCCCTGTTCGTTCAGATAAAACTTTCCGCCGGAAGGAGAGCTAGTGTCCGCCCAATAGATGTGAACGTTGGCGCCTTTTCCCGCGGTCGCGACGTCGGTCGCTTCCGGAGGCGGCTCGTAAATATGTAAGTCGGTGTAAACACCGTCGGTATCACTGGTGAGGACGGCAAAAAGAGCGACCGGCGGGACTTGCGCGAAAAGCTGCCTCTCCGCTTTTCCCGTCCCCTTCTTGTTCGACGCTTGGACGAGCACGGAATTTTTTCCGGCCGTTACCGGAAACTTGCGCTGAAACGCGCCGTTCACGGTTTTCAGCAGGTAGCGATCGCCGTTGATGCTCACCGTGATGGGACTGATCGAAGGATCGCTCACGGTACCCGCGACGGTCACCATTCGATCCACCGTCCATCCGCCCGGTGGCGCGGTCAGTTCGATTTTGGGAAACGAGTCACCGCTTCCCAAAGTCTTGCCGCTTTGACGCGCGCCAAGTGAGGGCGTCGTCAGAAAAAAAACCAAGCCGAGACACAAGCTGAGCTTCATGGAGGTCCTTTTGATTGGCGTTAATTCTCATCCCTTCGCACAGGCAATTCAAGGCAGACGGTCCCACGGTGGACACCCGGAACGCCTTCAGCTATAAGGTGCGAACCGTTGGGGTTACGGGTGGTTAGCTCAGTTGGATAGAGCGCAAGCCTCCGAAGCTTGAGGTCAGAGGTTCGATCCCTCTACCACCCACCACTACTCCACAGCGCAAGTTGGCCCAAGGGAGCGGAAGCGAGCGCCTGTAATGTCGCAACTTGCGCGCTAATCCATATAAAATTAAAGACCTAGGTTAGTTCTCTGGTCACTTCAGAGCAGAAAACTCTCGCGGCGTAAGCGCAAGCCTCCGAAGCTTGAGGTCAGAGGTTAAATCCTCTACCGCCCACCACCTCCCCCAAGATTAAGTATCAATCTTAAGACTAATAATTAATATTTTCATATACTTAGCCAAAACCACCCTCCCACAAAACAGCAAAATCCTATATAATGAAGCAATAGACCCCGTGCCTCACGAGCCCAGAACTTCCCCACCCTGGGGAGCGAAGTTTGGGCCGTGATCTCAGTGCCTTAATCGTTCACTGCGGAAAGCCGATACATTTTAGAGAGGCCCCTTAACGAGCCTCGAGGTGGGACGTATGAAGCTTAAATTTTTCTCTCTGGTGCTGCTTGCCGGCCTAGCCCTTGTCGGCTGCCAAAGAACCGCGGCTCCTTCCGCCGCCTACCCGGATAGCGCCCCCGAGACTTTGAAGGGACCCGAACTGGTTTACGGAACGGGAATGCCGCCGGGCGAACCGCCCACCGGCGACGCATTGGGAAATCTGGCGCCGCCGCCGGAAAATAGCAGAACTCCCGTCGATGGAGGCGTGCAATGAAAGCTATCTACCTAGCCCTTTTACTTACCTTCGCTCTCATGGCCGGTGGCTGTAAGGAACGAGGCACCGCTTCGGGCGGAACCGGCGGAGACGATTTCGTGCCGGAGCCGACGCCGTCGACCGAGCCCCCCCAGGAAGGCAGTACCGAGCCACCGATGCCGCAATACAAGACGCCGATGACTCTGGATCCGGGCGCGTAGGCTAGCCCGGCAGAATCACGACTTTGACTTTCTTCTTCTGGCGCTCGAACCACTCGTCGAAGTTCGCCTTGGGGAAAGTCACGCCCTCGAAGCGATAGACCTCGGGCCGCGCGAGACCCAAGTAGCGCACGATGAGCCAGCGCTCCTGAAATTCCATTATTTTGGGAAACACTTCGCCAGGCTTCAGAGTGCCCGCGACTTCTTTCACCCAGCGCGAGTTTTCTCCGGCGGCGTCGTCGTTCGTCCCTTTTTTCAGGTGCTCGGTGATATCGGTGGGAACCGTCGTCGACGGGCCCGCAGCCAAAGCCCGTTTCGCGAGAAGGTCCGGGACCTCCTGCATCTCGGTCTTGATCCCGTCTTTCTCCGAGACCGTAAAGTGCCCGACCTCATGCCCCATCCGTTTTGCCAGGGCCTCGAAGTCCGCCGGCCGCCTCAAGACATCATTCAGCAGTTCCCGCGGCGCACGCTTGGAAGTCGAGTGCACTCCTGGGTTCATAGCGAAAAATTCGTAGAAGATCACTCTCTCGACGTAGGTGGGAAGCACGAAGAGACGAAGATAAGACTCCTTGTCGAAGCCGAAGATGCCTTTGAGCTCGGCGAGCTTCTCCGGCAATAGGGTGTGGGCATCGATGCGATCGGATTCTTTCTGAAGAATCTCGTCGGTAACTTTCCATCCTTGATCGGCAAGCACTTGAGCGTAGGTAAAATGCTTGATGAGCTGTTTTAAGCCGTAATCGCCTTTGATCTCCGGCGTATCCAAAGCGATGACCTTGTTCCGATATTCCACGTCCCTCTTGGTAATGGCATAACTTCCCACGCGGGCGACGACCGGCGAGAACGGCAACGGCTTCTCCTTCGCCAAAGCGGGAGTGACCCATTGCAACAGAACCAAAGTGGCTACCAAACAGGCGCTCATCCGGAAAAGATCTCCTCTTCCTTAATTATAGCCCGGACGTGCCCAAGTTGCGTTTCCGGACCGCCCAAGTAGAATTTCATGGCCCCGCACCATGATGAACCCCACGAAAAAAATCAAACCGCTTCTTTCGCTGCGAGTCTTTCTGCCCGCGGTAATCGAGGTATGGGTCGTGCGCCGGTTCGCCCACCGCGCTTTTGGTGCCGACAACTTGCAGATGGGCGTGCATGGCTCGGATATTTACATTCCGCTCGCGATCGGACTGAGCCTGATCTTTCTTCTAGGCCAAAGAAAAAGTCCGGTGACCATCGAGCTTCAGCCGAAGTCGCTCGGGCTGAACCTATTTTGTTTTCTTTCTTGTCTCGCGGTTTGCTGGCAGCACGCCTTTCTACAAAGCACCGCGGGCCACACCTTAACCATAGCTCTTTTTCTGACTTTGGCGCTCGCCACTTTTCTGTCGAGCTTTTTCGTCCTTTTGTCCCCAAAGGAAATCCTCGCTGCCTGCCGGAAAGAATCGTCGAGAGTGCTCTACTTCATGGCCGCGATTTTGCTCTTGGTGGCCTACCCAGTCGTCCTCGAGACCATGTGGAAAACTCTCGCGCTCTGCACGGGATACGCCTGTTATGTCGTCTTGAACCTGGTTGGCATTTCCGTTCAAAGGCCCTCGGTTCTAAACAGCCTCAAGCTCTGGAACCCGGACTTCGCGGCCTACCTGAACATGGGCTGTTCGGGCCTCGAGGGAATTTTCTTTTTTCTCTCGGCCTTTGTCATGGTGAGCGCGTACGAAGGCAAACCGTTTAGCGCGCGACGCACGATCGCCCAAGCGATCGGAGGCTGCGTTCTGATGTTTTTACTGAATGTGTTTCGAATCTCGGTTTTTTTCGCCGGCGTCGTCTGGATGGAAAGAAACCTTCCCACCTGGGGAGCCAGGGAGGCTTTCGAATGGGCGTTTCACGCCAACATCGGCTGGACGCTCTATCTCGCCGGAATGTGGTGGTACTTCACCCGCTGGGTACTTACGCCACAGGCGGAGCCGTAGGCTTGCGACGCTTATTCCGCCAATAGAGCATGGCCAAGAAGACGAGCGCCAAAGCGAAAGGCCCGAGTCCTTGGGGAAGTTCCGGCGCCGGAGGAGGCGGCGGCGGGCAGCACTGGAATTCGGAGCCGTCTTGCGCGAAAGAAACGTCCTGACATTTGGCCTGGGTGCAGACGGCGCCGCAGGTAGACTCGTAGTAGCTGGGCGGAGCGCAATCGGCCTCGGCGTGAACTTTCGTCACCACGGCGAAGGAACCGAACAGAAGCACCAAGCCGAAGCTGAGCCGAAGAAATAGTGTCATGTCACGATCCCGTTTTTTTGGAAGTTCATGGCGAATGATGGGGAGCGCGGTACGCTAAGAGAACCGGCTCGGGCTTAGTCACTTAAACCGAGATCTACATTCTATCAAAGAATAGGAAGACGGAACAGTTCATGGAATGGCCGAATGAGTCCCTCACCTTCGTGCTTCCCTTCCTCGTTCGCGCGGGTCTTGGCCCTTTGCTTCCTTTAACCGGGGGCGCCACCGGGCTCATTCCCCTCGTTCTTTCCTTGGGCTTACTGGGAGCTCTGGCGCACCGTTTCCCTTTTCACTCGTCTCCTCCTCGTCCCGCCGCGTTCTTCTATGGTTTACTCGGCGCGGGCTTCTGGGTGGGGATTTGCGCCTTGGATGTGGAGCGGCGCTACTTTCCGGGCCTTTTAGCTAACCTTGGCACTCGTTCTCCCTTCCCGGACACAGCGAGCACCTGGGCACGGGCTGGCAAAATGGTGAGCCTGCTCATCGCAGCGCCGGTATTGGAGGAGTTATTCTTTCGAGGGTT
>JAYUGC010000106.1:0-12030 GCA_043767805.1 Pseudomonadota bacterium
CAGCGCAAGCCCGGCCGCGGCTACCGCCGTCAAAGTCACCCCGATCGCAAGCCGCCTGTCCGAGTGCCGGTTCGCGAGCTCCAGCATACCGAAGGTGAACACGATGGCGCCCGCGAACCCCGTCACGAGCATCCAGCTCACTTGCGAGTATCCGAGTCCCAGAGCGCGAGTCAGGGTCGGCATGAGCGGGCCCCGGCTATTGTCGAGGTAAGCCGACATCAGCATGAACACAACCCCAACGAAGATCGGGCGCCAGCGCATCAGGCTCAATATAGAAACAAAACGGCTGGTATACGAGCAATGTATTCCGCGAGAGGTTTCGACAGCGGGACGCGACGGGGCATCACATCTCAAGGGCTTAAACCGCCGTTTCACCCCCCGTCGATAATTCGACACAGTCAACTCGCTGAAATCTTTCACTGCTATCCTCCGCGCAACGAAAGCGAACGAAACTTGTTCTGCGGCATTCGTCAGACAGTGCGCCGAAAATTGGCAAGAGCCGTGCATTGCCTTTCCCCGAGATACTCTTGTGGGGTTAGAGCGGTAGCGATTTGCGGACGTGTGCTGATTCGGGTCTTAGAACCCGTGAGGAGCGAGGATGTTGTTTAAAAAAGAGTCTCCACCTGCCTGGAGATATACCTGGATTTTTTCACTATCCGTATTTTTTATTTATATCGGAAAAGTGAGCGCCGAAACGACTCATTCCGCGGGGAATGGCAATGGCACCTCGGGCTCGCCTACGGTTCGCCGTCAGGACAGAGACGCCCTCGTCAAAAAACTCAGCGATGTTTTCAGTCGTAATTCCGTGGGACGCCCGAAATCCACGCCATCCACGGGCAGTATTTTTCGTTTCGTGGATGCCGACGATTCGCGCGTAAAAGAAGCCGAGACGCAAGGCATCCCCGCGACTGTCAGCCTCGTCGCCCTCCGGGTCGAGAGCGGCGTCACGCCCAAAGAGCTTTTCGATTTGGTTCAGAAAGTTAAAACCGATGCCGGCACGGACGAGTTCACGACTTCCTCACGCGAGCTCGCGCGCCGTTTGCTCGCACCGCCCAGTAAGCTCAAAGATCTTTATAAGAAAGCCGACGGCACTTTTGATTTCGACGCGCTTGCCAAAGATCTCGGTCTCGATGCCGAAGATCTTAAAGTCCGTCGCGCGGCTTTGAAAAAGGCCCTCGAGGAAGATCCAACGGCGCCCCTACAGCCGGAAGACGCGACCATCGATCCCACGGATCCGAATCAAACTGCCATCGACGAGACGCCTATCGATCCGACGCAGTTCGTGGACGGCACGGGTTTCGGCGACAACCCGGGACTCGACAATACCGTGGTCAACCAAGACGACCTCGTCCTCGACGATCAGGCGCAGAACAAGCTTAATGAGGAAAAAGAAGCGAAGGCCAGGAAGGAAGCCGACGCCGCGAAAAATGCTTTGAATAACGACAAGGACAAGAACGGCAAAGAGAAGGGCGCCGCCGCGGCCAAAGCCCCGCCGCCGCCCAAGCCGCCGAGACCGGCCGATCCGCCGCTCCCGGGCATTCCGCCGATTTCAATCGGAGGAGGAGGCAAAGGCCCTCCGCCGCCGCTTCCGATGCCTCCGCCGCCCGAGATTCCGCCGATGCCGGGATTCCAGATGCCACCGCCTCCTCCGGATGCGGGCATCAGCCCCGAGATCTTGGCGTTACTCGCCGGCATGAACAAGACCGGCGAACGGCGTCCGCCGGACGCGGGCATGCAAGACATCTTGCAAGCGTTCGCGGCTATGAACCAACAAACGGTCAACGCGATTTTACAGCTTGGACAAACGATGATGATGGCTGGCGCGGGACGTTCGCAGATTACTGCCACGCCACCAACATCGGTTGCCACCAACGTCTCCGGCCAGAGAAGCAATATCACGGCACGTATTCAGAGCTTCTCTGGCCAGAGGACGTCGGCGACGGGACCGAGGACCGGCGCATCGGCTAGCACCATCGCCAACTCCATGCAGGCGCAGAGCCCGCGAGAAGGCACGGTTCCGGGCTACGGCTCGGGAACGGCCGGAGTGAGCGCGCGCGGCGCTCAAGGGCGCTCGATCGTGAAGCCTCGTCATTGACGATGAAAACGACCGGCACTCAAGAAACCAATGGGATGATCCGTTCTGCCCTTCTCGGCGAGATCCGCAAGGCACTCGCCGATGATGGGAGAGAACTTAAACCCATGCCCCGAGAAACCAGCGCCGAGAATGACGTTCGAGTTCCGCGGGTGCTTATCCAAAATGAAATTCTCGTCGGGACTGAGCTCGTACATACACGCGCGCACTTGCGACGGCGAAAGCGCGAGCTCAGGGATGGATTCGCGCAGGAACGCGCGCACGACGAACTCGTCCGGCTCCCATCCTTGCGTGGACAGATCCGAAGGCCTATCGAGCGGCCGGCCCGGCACGTGGTTGGCTATTTTCACGCCGAACGCGTTCTGCTTCGGAAACCCGTAAAAGAAATGGCGGCCGCGCTCGAACGCGAAGCACGGCCCCCGCGAGAACCAATCCGCCGCCGGATACCAGAAAAGCAAATTGCGGTGCACGGAGAGCGCGATCCCGATTTCGCTGAGCGCTTGGCGCGTCCAAGCGCCCGACGTCACCACTAAGCGGTCCACGGTGAGCGTTTCGTGCTCAAGCTGAATCTCAACGGAGTGAGGCGACGCTTCCCAACCGAGCACCTTCGTCCGAGAGCGGATGTCCGCGCCGTCCCGCACCGCAAGCGCGGCATGAATCTCGACGGCCTTTTCCACTTCCAGGAAACCAGCACCGGGCTCGACGATGGCCTCGTCGTCCGGCGCCAAGCGAAAGAGGGGAAACCGCTTTCGCGCGGCTTTCGGCTCGATATTTTCGATGGGAATGCCGTGGCGAGACGCGCTTTCACGGATACCTTTCAGAATGGGGCTATCGCCCGCTTTCCCAAAAATCACGAGTCCCGTACGGTGAAAAACCCGCTTTCCCGACTCTTTTTCGATCTCGTCCCAGAGCCGGTAAGCGCTCTTTAGCAGGGGCACATAGTCCGAATGCTCGAAATAAGCCTGGCGGATGAGGCGGGACTCGCCGTGAGAGCTCCCCTTTGCGTGAGCGATATCAAACTGTTCCAGACCGATGGCCTCATGCCCTCGCTTCGCTATCGCCCGGCACGCCGCCGAGCCCATAGCGCCTACACCCAGCACCCCGATTTTGAGTCTTTTCTTCAATTTTCCCGCCCCTTGAACCTCAACCCGATTTTCTATACCGTAGCTTAATAAAGGGGGCTTAATGAACAAGTCATTCTCTCGGTTTCTGACCGTAGGCCTATTATTTTCGAGCCTCCTGGCGCACGCGCTCGAGCGCGATCTGAGCGCCCAGTTCGAAGCGGTTCGCAAGTCCGGCGCCGACGTTGCCTCCCTCGTCGCGAAGCTCAAAAAGTACCACGTCGTATTCGTCCCCGGTTTCATGACCAACAATCCTCTGCAGTACCAATGGTTCGCCAAACCGTTCGTGCAGACGGGATCCAATTTTGCCGATCAGATGGCTTGGCTCACGAGCCAAGGCGTCGAGAATCATCGCCCGGTTCTCAATACCGAGACCACCCCCGACATCAATGCCAAGGTCCTCGAAGCGGACATCGCGAAAATTCAAAAGCCCGTTTTGCTCATCACCCACAGCAAGGGCGGCGTCGATTCCTTGCACATGCTGCTTTCCAATAAAGCGATGCGCTCGAAAATCGCGGGATGGCTCGCCCTTCAGACTCCGTTCTTCGGCACGCCCGTCGCCGATGAAGTCGTGGGCAACGGCCTGTATCGCACCGTTTGTTTTCCGCTCATCAACGCGGTGGGCGGAACCCAAAACACCATCTTGGGGCTCACCACGAGCGCCAGCGAGCGCTTCTTGGCCGACAATGCGGCTGAGATCGAGACCATCGTCCGGGAGATTCCGACGCTTTCTTTCCTTTCGACCAAGCCCAACCTTAAAGGCTTCGACACTTCGTTTGAGCTCACCCGCAACTGGATGGACTCCATCGGCGTGGTCAGCGACGGGCTCATTCCCGAGACGTCCGCGCGGCTTCCCGAAACGGACTTCGTGAAGTTCGTGGGACTCGACCACGGCAATATCGTCGCGCAGCACGGACGCTTGAACTTCGCCCGGGTGCCGTTCACGGCAGCCCTGCTCGCGACGTTCTTCGAAGCTAACGGTGCGCTTTAAGATAGCGGGCCAGCCGGTTCGCCATGGACTCTTGCGCGCGGCCTAAGGGGTCGCTCGCCGTCACCACGCCGTAATCGTCTCCCGGCACTTCGAGCCGCGCGAGCTTGCGATCGTCGCGCGAGCGAATGACCTCCGCAATGGCTCGGTAGGGGCTTCCCTCGGCGACTTTGGAGTGCATCATCTCGACGTTGAGCTCGAGATCTCCCTCGGTGCCCTTCTTCTGCCTTTGGGTCACCCGCGGAAACGCCCGTTCCTTTTTGATGCGGGACGCGAGGCGCTGGGAGAACGAGGCCGTCGAGTCACGGAGCTCCCTATCCGGAGAGGTCACGCTGACGGTGAGATGGTGGTACGCCTTTAGATCTTTGGCGAGCGGCTCGACTTCCTTGAGACTGCCCGGAGAGGTGCAACCCGCTAGTACTAAGGCAAACAAGATCAAACGATGCAATTTCATGAAGCTTTTAAGTTCCGTCGTCATTCTACCTTAGCGGAGGCCCTTCTCGCTAGTGCCGGATGAGCCCCGTCACGCCCAAAATGATCTCGATGAAGATGAGGGCGATGATGAGAAGCTCGAGCGCGTTGGCGCGCTGGTAATTGGTCAGGTCCGCGAGCAGCTCGATATTGTCCTGAAGCAGAGTCAGCTTTCTGTCGACGGCGCGAAAGCGCAGGTCGATCTCGAAATTATCGCGGACGTCGCGGTAGAGCTTATCGAGCTCTTTGCTCTTCCACGTCTCGTCGGGCGCGTCGAGGATGGCGAGCTTGCTGACGATGTCTTGCCGGGTGTTTACCGTCGAGCCGATGAGCTTCAGAAGATTTCTGAGATCCATCGGGAGCCGTCCCGAGGCCGACAGATTCACGAAAAGCGTCGAGGAGGTATCGAGCACCTGCTCCGTGTTCTTCTCCAGGAACTCGAGGGCCGCGCTTTGAGCGACCGTCAGAGCGGTTACCGCGACGTGATCCACGGTCAGCCGCTTATTGATGACGGCGTGCTCGAACTCCACGGTGGGCGGCTCGCCCAGGCGAATCTCGTACGTCTCTACCGGAGCGTCACTCATCCCGCGACCTAAGGTCTCGGCGAGATGAGCGAGCTCGGCTGTGATTTCGTCGTCGCTAAAGTTGAAGAACGCCACGCAGCCGAAACGAAACAGAAAGAGATAACTCTCCTTCTTGAAGGGAATGATGAACCCTTGAGGCGCCGGCTGGATCCGGTCCTCGGCGAATATCCCCTTCACCGACTTCAGTGAGATGACGTCGTAGAGCTTGTAGGCCCGGA
The DNA here is from genome assembly GCA_043767805.1 of Pseudomonadota bacterium. Taxonomy (GTDB): domain Bacteria; phylum Bdellovibrionota; class FAC87; order UBA2466; family UBA2466; genus CAZZHG01. Next base: position 5,475 of record JAYUGC010000106.1, read on the forward strand.
CGCCATAGGTCACCTGCGCGGAAGGCGTGGCGCTTTCCGCGGGAACGTCGGACTTCGGCGGGCCTTTTTGAGGCTCCTTTGTCTCCACGAATTACGCTTTAGCTCTTCTTGATGTCGAGCAGCTCTACTTCGAAGATGAGCACCGAGTTGGGCGGAATGCCCGGGCGGCCACCTTCGCCGTAGGCGAGGTCGGAGGGAACGTATAGCTTGTACTTGCTGCCGACCTTCATGAGCTTCAAAGCTTCCGTCCATCCCGGGATGACGCCGTTGACCGGAAACTCGGCGGGCTTGCCGCGCTTGTAAGAGCTATCGAACTCGCTGCCGTCGATGAGCGTGCCCTTGTAATTGACGGAGACGACGCTCGCGTCCTTGGGAAGCGCGCCCTTGCCCTCGGTGATCACTTCGTACTGAAGGCCCGACTTGGTCGTTTTAATGCCAGACTTCTTGCCGTTCTCAGCGAGGAAATTCTTGCCCTTGTCGAGGTTGGCTTTGCCTTCGGTGGTGCGCTTGTCGATGAGGCCTTGCTGCACCTTCACCATCGCCTGCTGGAGCTCCTGCTCGTTGACGCGGGGGCTAGTGCCGGAAAGCGCGTCGGAGATGGCGAGCGCCAGTGCGTCGACATCCACTTTCACGCCCTGAGACTTCATGCCGCCGCCGATCTGCAGACCGACGCCGTAGCTGAATTTCTGTTCGTCCGTCTTGAGCTCTACTTTTTTGTCGCCCATCTTGTTGCACGCTCCCAATAGAAGGACCGCTCCCGCCAAAGCCAACTGCCGAATCGTTATCATCATACGCTCCTTAAAAAACCAAATTCACCACAGCCTAAGGGGTAGACCTTGCTGTGGAAAGCAAAAAAAAAGGGCTCCCAGAGGGGAGCCCCGGAAACCAGGAACTTTCGCCGATTAAGCGGAAAGTTGCTTGTTCACCAGCTTGGTCATCTCGAACATGGAGACGACCTTCTTGCCGTTGAAGATCTTCACGAGAACTTCGTCGGCACGGATGTTACGACGATTGTTCGGATCCTGCAGATTGCGCTTCTTGATGTATTCCCAGAGCTTCTTGATGACCTGGGTGCGCGGCAGGGCCTTGCTTCCGACCACTTCGGCCAGCGCGAGGCTGGGCTGCATGGGCTTCATGAACGCAAGGTTCGGTTTCCGCTTAGACGTCGTTTTTTTCGTCGTCTTTTTCGCCTTAGCGGTAGTTTTTTTCGTCGCTGTCTTCTTTTTGGCTTTAGCCATGGAATAACCCCCAATACACATGTGTCTTTCTGAACAGCGAGAATAATACCCGAAATTCCCCTCTAGGCGAGGGGGAGTTTATTTTTTTTTGAAAGTCACGCCCCGAAGATCAGCTCAGGAAGCGACGATCCGAACACTCGTCTGAAGAACCGCTACAGCATTGGCTTAGCGAGCGTTACCCTGCAGGGCTCGCGTTTCGGGGTGAAATTTCGCGAAGAGAATTTCTTCGATCGCTTCCGCCTGAGACACGTTTCCCGCTCGTAATTCGAGATAAAGGTCGTATTCGAGGGCCGGGCGGAGGGCCTTCACTTGCTTGTGCTCGGGCCATAAATTGACCTCGTAATTGTCTCCGCCGAGCGACAACGGCACCAAAGGAACGATGGTGTACTGTACTCGACGAAATCCCGATCCGTGGTTCGGCACGTCTCGCCGAAAATTTGGATCTGATTGGGATTCCTACTCGCGCGCGGGCGGATGGAACTTGGCGAGCTTGACCCGATTGACCGCCATGGCGTGAGTCAGGGTGCCGTCTTTCATCCGCAGGTAGAGCTCGTTCTCGAGGTTGTAGCGCAGATTCTTGACCTCTTTCGGCTCGGGCCAGAGATTTTCGCGCACGTTGGATCCCCCGATCGCCAAGGGAATCAGGTGATCGATGGTGTAATCGCTCCACTTCTTTTCGGGGATGCCGTAGGAGCGGTAGATGGTCTCAACGACTGCCGGAGGAACGAAACGGGTGCAGTAAGGGATGCGCTCCCTATAGCGTCTCTCCACGTACTCGGCGTCGCTGGGACGGCAGAAGGCGCCGGGCGTCTTCACCGGATCAGGCGCGCGGCTTGCGAAGGCTCCAGAACAAAACAGAACCGTTAAAAGAACCCACTTCATTGACCCCCCTAGTCCAATGTTTGGCTTGGGCCGGACTATAGCCAGCTATCCGGCATTGGCCAGTAAAGATTCGGTAACAAAGAGCTAAATTTCTTAACGTATCGTCTTCATCGGCCCTCGCAGCCTAAGTCGCCGAGAATAGAAACATTCTCGCGTTTTTCCCACACATTGCGCGCCCAAACTGAAGCTTCAGGAATGTCTCAAGGAGGGGGATTCATGACCAAACGGAGTGGAAAGTTAGTTCTGAGCCTATGTCTGATAGGAGCGCTGGCCTCATGCGCCCATCAAGAAAACCCGGTGAGCAGCATGCCCGTTTCGGGCGATACGGCGACCAACGTGCTGCCGCTCCCGGTTCCGGAGACCGCGCAGGCTACCTTACCGGTAGCGCCCGCGCCGAAGATCTCAAAGAAAGGAAACCGCGCAAAAAAAGCCGCGGCAAAGCCTGAGGTAACTATCATCGCAACGACGAATTGGCAGGACCACGGTCCGGTCGCTTCCGAGATGCCGATGCCTTTACCGAAGGGGGAGCCCGTGATGGCAGACGAGGTAAAACCCGTGCCGCAAGAAGCCGAAGTCGGAATCATCGGCTTCATTCACCGTTACCTTCTCGTGCTGCTCAGCGCGCTCTGCTTGGGCGCGGCTGGCTTGTACGCGTTCTTCATCTATCCGAACCGGCGCAATTCCGGCTCGGAACCGAATCGCTTCGGTTGAGCGCGCCGCTCCTTGAAGGAGGGCTTCGCCCCGGCCACGCTGATCTCGATGCGAGAGTGTGTGATGCTGTGGCTAGCCTTCGCTCTGGGAGCTAACGCTTTCGGGAGGGGGATTGAGTATTGGGATTTTCCCCGGCAAGGGACAAATCTCTCAGGATCGTTCGTCGACGAGCCGCTCTTGAAAGCGGTGCGTGCAGGCGGCGTTCGCTTAGTGCGGCTGACGCCGACGGGTTGGCTCAGCCTGCAACGCGATTTTCTGCTGGCATCAGCCGATGAATTTCTTCGGCTGATGCCAGCCGATCTCGAAAGGCTCATTGCGGTTGTCGCTTCGGCGGACGAGCAAGGCTTGAGCGTCATTCTATCCACGAGGAGTTTGCCGGGCGCGCGCTATCAATCGCAAAACGACGGCGTCGACGACAGACGCCTGTGGAGCGAGGCCTATTTCCTGGAGCGCTCGGCCGAGTTCTGGCGCCGGCTGGCCATCGCCTTCAAAGGGCATCCCGCCGTCGTGGGGTACGATCTACTCGACGAGCCGCATCCCGAGCGGCGAGACGGGCTATTCTCTCCCGACTTTCCGGGCGTGACGGCCTGGCTGAAAGAGATAGCGGGCACCGCGGCCGATCTGGGTCACTTCAATGAAACGATCGTAAAAGCCATCCGGGCGGTGGACTCCGAGACTCCTATCGTCGTGGAGTCGGGCTTCCATGCTTCCGCGCGTGCCTTTGCTCACCTAAAGCCCCTCGCCGATACCAAGGTGCTTTATTCCTTTCATGCGCGCGCCGAAGATTCGGAACGGGATTTCGCCTTCGTTTCCGCTTGGCAGAAAAAGCATGGCATCGCTTCGGGTCGGATCCTCGTCGGAGATTCCGCTGGCGCTCACGGAGCGATCTTTCGCGAGAAGGGCTGGCACTGGGCGGTGAGCGATGGGGAGCGGTCCCCCCGCCACACTGGCGAAGAGACCGCTGAGGTTACACATCGTCAAAACGGGCCTTGGAATAGCATCGCGATTTCTCTCGCGCAAATTAGAAAAAACTAAATGGGCAAAGAACGCTCATCCCGAAAAAGACGGCGGCCGATCCCCTTGCGGAGATCGGCCGTGTCCGGGTTCAACCGACTTGCCATGAATCCCACCGAACCATTCGGTAAGGATCCAAATAGTAAGATCTAGTTACACCGGCGCCATTGGATGCCGTACTTGTGCGAGAGCTGACCATCGATGGAATCGATGGTCATGAGCGCGCGGCGGCTTCCGCCACCAGTGACACGCACTTGCGTGTTCATATTAACGGCACGGGTCGCTCCACACGGAGACCAAACGACCGCGTCGAGACCGAGGCTGTCACGGATGTGATAGTCCTTGTCGGCCGGGCCGCTGAAGTTGGATTGCAGAGAAGCCTGCGACGAGCCGCCCTGGAAGTAATACGTTGTTTTCTGCGTTCCGGTGGCTCCGGGATCGAGCTGGATGTAACCGCGATAATCGACGTCAAAGATGGTGTACGACCATCCCGACGGGAATCTGAGATCCACCGCGATCTGACAGTTGCGCCGCCCGCTGGCGAGCGATACGCCGGGACCGGCTTCCGCTACATAAGAATCAAAAAGCAAAGTGAACGCTTTCGCATCCGGGGCCATGCTTTCCGAGACCGATCCGGCGGGACATCCGCTTCCAGCATAAGAAATACCCGCAATCTTAACTTGATTGGCGGCGGGACCGGCGGCAAACGCGCTCGCTCCCACTGCCATCAACGCCACCAACGATCGTCCTGCCCATTTTGATAACTGCATCTTCGTCCTCCTGATTTATCGACTCGAACTACCCGTGAGGCATAAGAGCAAACGACATGCCAACGCAAACGGACGTTTTCGACGAGAAATCGGTAAAAATGTTCCGAAATCGACGAGATTTTTGGAACAGGAGCCGGTGTCAGAAAAACGGCTCCAACTATTTTTTATAGAGTGGTCGACGAGAATGGGTAGGGCGGAAATAGGAAAGGGCCGGTTGCCCGAGGTGCAACCGGCCCTTTGGATGACGGCTATAGAAGGGCAGAGTCCTTCTTAGTCAGCTCTCACTGACATCGCCGCCACCGGATACCGTAGACATGGGTCAGCTGACCGTCGATGGAGTCGGTGGTCATCATGGCCCGTCGGCCACCGCTCGCGGTCACCCGCACTTGCGTGTTCAGGTTGAGCGCGCGGCTCAAGCCGCAGGGCGAGTACACCACCGCGTCGATGCCAAGGCTGTCACGGATGTGATAGTCCTTGTCGGCCGGACCGGTGAAGGTCGACTGCAACGAAGGCCCAAGGGACTGACCTTGGAAGTAGTAGTTTGTTTTTTGCAAACCGCTCGCTCCTCGATCGAGTTGCACGTAACCGCGGTAATCGACGTCAAAGATGGTGTACGACCATCCTTGCGGGAATCTGAGATCCACCGCGATTTGGCAGTTCTTGCGTCCTTCTTTCAGAAGCACGCCAGGACCCGCCTCGGCGACGTACGAGTCAAAGAGCAGCGTGAATGCCTTGGCATCGGGAGCCACGCTCTCCGAGACCGATCCCGCCGGGCAACCCGAGCCGGCGTAAGCGATACTCGCGATCTTTACCTCGTTCGGATTAGGACCTTCTCCCCCGTTCCAACCCAGTTTAGCTGCACTTGCCGTGTTGGCCATCAAACACAACCCAAGAGTGGTCGTGATTTTTTGGCCCCATTTATCGAGTCTCATGAGTACCCCCGTTAATTGTTTTTTTACCTCTCGCCTCCCGACCTCTAGAAGAGCAAGGGACGTGCCATGCGTCTCAAGCGTGAGACACGCGAATACAGTGTCTTTGTGACCACGAGAAAGCGTGAAGACAGATGTCGTGCCCACCAAGTCATCGCAAAACGACCGGGCGTTCCAAGTTGAGGCGCCGCGGAATGCAGGCTGAATGGTTCATTTATTCGTCGATAAAAGCCGAAAATGGAACAGGGCCAAAGCGCGCAACCCCGTCCGGAAAAAATTACCCAGCTATCTTAAGGCACCCAGGTACCTTTTAAGATGAACGCGAGAAGGGCCGGTGCCTTGTTCAGGCGCCGGCCCTTGTTGCCTTGGAATGCCGTTCGTTACTTGGTGCAGTCTTCGACTTTGAAGTACAGCGCCATTCTGTCGACGCTGGTGGCAGCGCTGGCGCCCGCTCCTGAGACTTGCGCGGACGTGTTCAGCCGAAGTATCGGCGAGCTGCCGCAAGCCGTGGTGAAGAAGTTCGTCAGACGAATCTGCACGCGGCCCACGAGATCCTTTTTGTCGGCGGTAACCACCTTCTTGATCTTCGGACCCGTGGATCCGGCCGTGAACGCTTCGAGGTTCAATGTCGCCTTCGCGTTCAGGGGAAGATTCACTTTCCCCGCGAAATCCAGCTGAGAGATGACGATCCGCTTACCCGCGGGCACCGAGATCGGAATGGCGAGAGCGCAAGCCTTACGCGTATCCGCCAAGGCCGCGCCCGCCGCGTCCAATACCTTGTAGCGATCCGTATGGATCTCGAGCACGTTCTTCTCCGAATCGAAGTCGACGTACGTTCCGGGCCCGCTTATCGAACAACCCGTGCCGTTCACCGCAATCTGGCTCGCATCCACCATGGACTCGACGGAATCCCCGTCGACCAGAGGCAGGAGCGGGTTGATGCGGGTCGCGACTCTCATGGTCGAAGGAAACGGAGCGAGCGTCTGCGAGTAGACGTAGTTATCGTCGTTAT